>NZ_JBEZGM010000030.1:0-73321 GCF_040649995.1 Micromonospora sp. NPDC048835
ACCCAAAGATCACCCCCGCAACGACCTGCACCCCCACCCACCACCCCCACACCGTCAAGACCCCCCGACCAGCCAACTCAGGATGGAACTACCCCGGAGAAAGTGCGCATGGAGTCCAGCGCGGATCAGGGGCGGATGTCGGCGGGGCGGTCGGTTGTGGGTAGACCGGCGGCGAGCCAGGCGTCCACGCCGCCGATCATGTCGGTGGCCCGCCGCAGGCCGAGGGTCTGCAGGCTGGCGGCGGCCAGACTGGAGCTGTAACCCTGCCGGCACACCAGCACGATCTCCCGGTCGTATCCGGTGGCTTCCGGGATCCGCCAGGCGCTGGCCGGGTCGAGGCGCCATTCCAGTACGGTCCGGTCGATGACCACCGCGCCAGGCAGGTCGCCCTGTTCGCGGCGCTGCGGTTCGGTACGGGTGTCGACCAGCAACGCACCGCCGCGGACCGCCTCGACGGTCTGTTGCGGAGTCAGTCGGTGCAGCCCGGCGCGGGCCTGTTCGAGTAGGGCGTCTATGCCGGGGCTCATCACGTCTCGGAGCACCACCAGATCATCCCGATTCGGTGGCACCCCGAACGGCGAACGGGCTGCCCGTCACCCGTCGCCGCCCCAATTCCCCCGGACGTGACGGTGGCCGGCCGGGGGCCGTCAGCCGGACGTGTCGACGTGGCCCACCATGCCGCCCCACCGGGCATGATCGACACGACTTCAATGACGTCGCGGTGTCCTGCCGACAGGGATACCGCGACGTCAATGAAGCCGAGTCGATCGGAGGTTGTGTTGAACCCGGAGACTGGTGGGTCGACCGTGGCGGTTGTCGAGGCGTACGCCGAATTGGCTCGTCGGGTGCTCGCGGGCCCGGCGCGGTTGGGGCGGACCCGGCTGGTGGCTGTCGACGGGCCGAGTGGCGCGGGCAAGAGCCGGTTCGCCGCGCAGCTCGCGGATGCCCTGGCGGTCCCGCTCGGCGGTCGGCCGCCGGTGGTGCACACCGACGACCTGCTCGACGGGTGGGACGACCAGGTCACCTTCTGGCCCCGGCTCGAGGAGGGGGTGCTCGCCCCGCTGCGTGACGGGGAGCCGGGCGCCTACCGGCGGTACAGCTGGGTCCGGAAGTGCTTTCTCCCGAGGCCGATCGCCGTGCCGGTGGCCCCGGTGCTTGTGGTCGAGGGGGTGAGCGCCGCTCGGGCGGTCGTCCGGCCGGAGCTGACGCTCGGCGTGTTCGTCACCGCGCCCGCGGCGGTGCGGTTGGCACGCGCGGTGGCTCGGGACGGGCCGGAGATCCTGCCCGAGCTGCGTCGCTGGCATGACGGGGAGCGGGCGCACTTCGCCGCCGACGGAACCGCGAGCCAGGTCGACCTGCTTGTCGACGGCGCGCCGACACTGCCGCACGACGCGGACCGGTACTACGTGCGGCTGCGCTGAGTGGGCTCATGGCCAGGCCGCACGGGGCGAGCAGCCATGGACGCCGGGCGGTGACTGCGGCACGATGCGGGAGAGCTACGGCGAACGGGGAGCCACCATGACGGCAGCGGACGCGCCAGCGCGGCGTCGGATCACCCTCACCGGCATCAGCTCGCGGGCCTGGGAGCATCCGGCCGACCGGGGTGCCCTGGTCGCGTTGCGGGAGCTACGCGGTTTCGACGACGTGGTGCGGGCGTTCTTCGGGATGTGGAACGAGCGTGGTTTCCGGCTGTCCGTGCTGGCCTCCGGCATCCGGGTCGACCACCGTCAGTATCCGGCGGTGTGGCAGCGCTACACCGAGGCAGCGGCGGCGCTCGACGTGGCCGAGTTGCCCGAGTTGTACGTGACCCAGTCACCCTGGTTGGGTGCCGAGGCGGTCGGCCTGGAGCGGCCGTTCATCGTGTTGAACTCCGCGTGCGTGCAGCAACTCGACGAGGACGAGCTGCGGTGTCTGCTCGGCCACGAGTTGGGGCACGTGGGCAGTGGGCACGCCGTCTACAAGACCATGCTGATGATCCTCACCCGGTGGGCGGCCAACCTGAGCTGGTTGCCGGTCGGCGCGATCGCGCTGCGGGCGATCATCGCGGCGATGCTCGAGTGGTGGCGCAAGGCCGAGCTGTCCGCCGACCGGGCCGGCCTGCTCGCCGGGCAGGACCCGGCCGCCGCGCTGCGGCTGCTGATGAAGCTGGCGGGCGGCGGCGACCTGTCCCAGATCGACACCACCGCCTTCCTGGAGCAGGCCGCCGAGTACGCCGGCGGTGGCGACCTGCGCGACAGCCTGCACAAGATCCGGATGACCGCGTGGAGCACCCACCCGACGCCTGTGGCGCGGGCGGCGCAGCTGCGCCAGTGGATCGACTCCGGGGCGTACGGGCGGGTGCTGGCCGGGGACTATCCGCGCCGGGAGGACGACAGCTCGACAAGCGTCTCGGAGGAGATCAAGGCGGCTGCCGAGTCGTACCGGGAGGAGTTCAGCCGGTCCACCGACCCGCTCGTCGGGTTGCTGCGCCGGCTTGGTGACGGCGCGAGCGACGTCGGCGAGTGGGTGGGCGGCACCGCCGGTCGGGCCCGCTCGTGGATGGACGCCGCCACCGAGGCGGCCGGCCGCGCACACCGCGCCGGTCGGGCCGCCCCCGGTGCGCGGGCCGGCGCCGGCCCCACCGACGGCGGTGACGGTACGGGCTCCGGCGGCACGCCCAGGTAAGGCCGGCATACGATGCCGGTCATGACCTCACCGATCATGTCCGAGTCCGAGGTGCGGGCCGCCGTCGAGCGGGAGATGCCCGGCGTCCGCGCCGACCTCGAGCGCCTCGTCCGCATCCCCGGCATCGCCTTCGAGGGCTTCGACCACTCGCACGTGGAACGCTCCGCCGCGGCGGTCGCCGAGCTGCTGCGCGGCTGTGGCCTCGACGTCGACATCGTGCGATCCGGCGGGCAGCCGGCGGTGATCGGCAGGCGGGCCGCCCCGCCCGGCGCACCCACCGTGCTCCTCTACGCCCACCACGACGTGCAGCCGGTCGGTGACCTGTCGCTGTGGGAGTCCGACCCGTTCGAGCCGGTGGAGCGGGACGGCCGGCTCTACGCGCGGGGCGCGGCCGACGACAAGGCCGGGATCATGGCGCACGTCGCGGCGCTGCGCGCGTACGGCGACGCGCTTCCGGTCGGCGTGGTCCTCTTCATCGAGGGCGAGGAGGAGTACGGCTCCGACTCGTTGGAGCAGTTGCTCGCCGAGCACCGCGAGCAGCTCACCTCCGACGTCATCGTGATCGCCGACTCCGGCAACTGGGACATCGGCGTACCGGCGTTGACCACCTCGCTGCGGGGCATCGTCAACTGCTTCGTCGAGGTGCGCACGCTCGACCACGCGGTGCACAGCGGCATGTTCGGCGGTGCCGTGCCGGACGCGCTCACCGCGCTCGTGCGATTGCTTGCCACGCTTCACGACGATGCCGGCGACGTGGCAGTGGACGGTCTGGTGGGCCGGGAGGGCGCCACCGTCGACTACCCGGAGGACCGGGTCCGGGCCGAGGCGGGGCTCGCCGACGGCGTGCAGTTCATCGGCAGCGGCCGGATCACCGACCGGCTCTGGACGAAGCCGGCGCTGGCCATCCTCGGTGTCGATGCGCCGTCCACCGGCGAGGCGCCGAACGCCCTGGTCCCGGCCGCGAAGGCGAAGCTCAGCATCCGCCTCGCCCCGGGCGACGACCCCAAGCGGGCGTACGCGGCGGTGCGCGCGCACCTGGAGCGGCACGCGCCGTGGGGAGCGCAGGTGACCGTCACCTTCGAACACGACGGTGACCCGTGTGTGATCGACGCGTCCGGGCCGATGTTCGACGCTGCCCGTTCGGCCTTCCGGACCGCCTGGGACGGCACCGAGCCGGTGGACATCGGCGTCGGCGGCTCGATCCCGTTCATCGCCACCTTCCAGGACATGTTCCCGAAGGCGGCGATCCTGGTGACCGGCGTGGAGGACCCGCACGCCCGCGCGCACGGCCCGAACGAGAGCCTGCACCTCGGGGAGTTCGCCCGGGTCTGCCTCGCCGAGGCGCTGCTGCTGCGCAACGTGGCGGCGACCGGCAGTTAGGCAGCAGAACGACAACTTTGGGCCTGATCTGGGAGTTTACGGCGTGTCGGATGGTCAGCTGTTATAGCCTTTCGTACATGAGTACGAACGAGGTGATGGCCCGGTTGGGGGCCGCTGTCAGCGCGCTGGGAGATGTCGATGTCTCCGCGTGGTCCGAGGACACGCTCAACGAACAGCTCGGTGAGCTCTCCGCCGCTCTGGTCGCCCTCGACTCGGTGCTCTCCCGGGTCGCCGGTGAGGTCCGCGCCCGAGGGTTGCGCATCGAGGAGCCCGTCTCCGCTTAGGGCGCCCTGATCCGTCGTCCGCGTGAGTGGGCGGCACCCTGCCGACACCGCCCGGGCACGGCAATGCCCGGGCGGTGTCGGAGGTGACTGGCAGGATGAGCGGCGTGCGGTTCCTCGATCTGGCAGCAACCTCCGCCGCCGTCGGTGCCACCAGTGGCCGACGGGCCAAGGTGGAGCTGCTCGCCGACGCGCTGCGCCGCCTCGACCCCGACGAGGTCGAGCCCGGCTCCGGCTATCTCGCCGGTGAGCTGCGTCAACGGCAGACCGGCGTCGGCTATGCGAGCCTTCGTGACCTGCCGCCACCGGCAGCCGAGCCGACGTTGACGGTGGCCGCCGTGGACGCGGCCATCGCGCAGATCGCCGCCGTGCACGGGTCGGGCTCGCAGGCACGGCGGCGGGCGCTGCTCGGTGCCCTCTACGCGGCGGCGACGGCCGACGAGCAACGCCTGCTCAGCGGCCTGTTCAGTGGTGAGCTACGCCAGGGCGCCCAGGCCGGGCTCCTCGCCGACGCGGTGGCCCGGGCCGCCGAGGTGCCGGTGGCGGCGGTCCGCCGCGCGCTGCTGCTCGCCGGTGACCTGCGGGCGGTGGCGGTGGCCGCGCTCGCCGGAGGGGCCGCCGAGTTGGCCGGGTTCGGTCTGCGGGTCGGCCGCCCGCTGGCGCCGATGCTCGCGCAGAGCGCCCCCTCGGTCGACGAGGCGCTCGCCGCGACCGGCACACCGGCGGTGGTCGACGTGAAGCTCGACGGCATCCGCATCCAGGTGCACCGCTCCGGCGCCGACATCGCCGTGTTCACCCGCAGCCTCGACGAGATCACCACACGGGTGCCCGAGGTGGTCGCCGCGGTCCGTGCCCTGCCCGGCCGGGAGTTGGTCCTCGACGGCGAGGCGATCGGCCTGGACGAGACCGGTCGGCCACTGCCGTTCCAGCAGACGTCGAGCCGGGCCGCCCGACGCACCACCCCCAGCACCACCGGCCGCACACCCGTCGCCCCGGCGGTGCTCGCGGCGGCCGCCAGCACGGGCGCGACGGTGCTCACCCCGTACTTCTTCGACCTGCTGCACCTCGACGGCCAGGATCTGATCGACCTGCCCGGCCGGGAGCGGTGGGCCGCCCTGGCCGGTGCGGTCGATCCGTCGCTGCTGGTCGGGCGGATGGAGGTCGACGGCCCGGAGCAGGCCGGTGCCGCTTTCGCCGCCGCGCTCGCCGCCGGGCAGGAGGGCGTGGTGGTCAAGGCGCCGGACGCGCCCTACGACGCCGGCCGGCGCGGTGCCGCCTGGGTCAAGGTGAAACCACGGCACACCCTCGACCTGGTGGTGCTCGCCGTCGAGTGGGGCAGCGGCCGACGCAAGGGCTGGCTGTCCAACCTGCATCTGGGTGCCCGGGACGCGCGCACCGGCGACTTCGTCATGCTCGGCAAGACGTTCAAGGGGCTCACCGACGAGTTGCTGCGGTGGCAGACCGAGCGCTTCCTCGACCTCGCCGTGGAGCGCGGCGACTGGGTGGTCCGGGTCCGTCCCGAGCAGGTGGTGGAGATCGCCTTCGACGGGGTGCAGACGAGTTCGCGCTACCCCGGGGGGATGGCGCTGCGGTTCGCCCGGGTGGTGCGTTACCGCGACGACAAGTCGGCTGCCGAGGCGGACACCATCGACGCGGTCCGCGCCATCCACGCCGGCCGGGCGAGTGGTTGACGGGAAATCAGGCGGACGCGGTGGGCGTCGGCTCGGCGGCCCGGTCCAGGGGCGCCGCCGTGGTGCCGATGCCGGCGGCCCGACGCGCCTCCCGACGGGCCACCCAGCCGTAGCCGAACAGCGCCATCACGGCGAAGAGCCACCACTGCACGACGTAGCCGAAGTTCTGCCAGTTGTTGGCGTGCCCGACCGGCACCGCCTTGAACACCGGGTCGGCTGCGGGGGTCTGCTCGTCGAGCAGCAGGTACGCGCCGTAGACCGGGTAGGGCAGCTCGCCGGCCAGCCGGGACACCCCGATCCGCCGGATCTCCAGCAGCCCGTCGCGCCGGTTGACCGCGCCCGCGCCGCTCTCGGGCTCGTGCACCCGGCCGACCACCGTCACGTCGCCGGTTGGCGCGGCGGGCACCGTCGGCTGGGCGGACGCCCCACCCGGGGCGGGCGGGATCCAGCCCCGGTCCACGAGCAGCGCCGTGCCGTCGGCGAGGACCAGCGGGGTGAGCACCTCGAAGCCGACCCGGCTGTCCACCGTCCGGCCACGGACCAGCACGGTGTTCGTGGGGTCGTACCGACCGGTAACGGTGACCCGGGTCCAGACCTTGTCCTCGGCGGGGGCCGGACCGGCCGTCCCCGCGCCCCCGGTGGGCGCGCGCAGGGCGTCGGCGAGCGGCGCGGGAGCCATCCGCTGGCCCGCGTCGATCCGCTCGTTGACCTCGGTACGCCCCCGGTAGCGGTCCAGCTGCCAGTTGCCGAGGAACACCATGACCGCGGCGGCGACCAGGGTCAGCGCGAGAGCGCCCAGCCAGCGTGGGCTCAGCAGGAACCGGTACACGGCACCGAGGCTACTCGTATGACCGGCGCCACTGACCTGGACCGGGCCGCACCGCGCCGGGACCGGCGTCGTGGGCCCCGGCCAGGGCCGGATCGTCGGCCCCGGTTGGCGGTGCTCGCGCCTTCGGACGGACGGGTATCGTCACGCCGACGGATCGGCCTCGGTCGTCCCGTCGCGTACCCGCCGCCGCTCGCGAGGAGTCGATGATGACCGTCGTGCCGCGCCTGGTGCTCAGCGCGCCGTCCTCCGGGCACGGTAAGAACGCGCTGGCGATCGGGCTGCTCGCCGCCCTGGCCGAGCGAGAGATCGACGTCGCCGGGTTCAAGCTCGGGCCGGACTACGTCGACGCCGCCTACCTCGGCCTCGCCTCCGGTCGACCCGGTCGGATGATCGACCCCAGGCTGGTCGGCGCCGATCTCCTCGCCCCGCTCGTGGCGCACGGCGCCGCCGGTGCCGGGCTGGCCGTGGTGCAGGGCAGCATGGGGCTGTACGACTCGGTCGGTGGGCGTCCTGAGCAGGAGTCCACGGCTGCGGCGGCCGCCGCGCTGCGCAGCCCGGTGGTGCTCGTCGTCGACGTGGCTGCGATGGGCCAGTCGGTGGCGGCCCTGGTGCACGGTTTCCGCTCGTACGACGAGCAGTTGTGGCTCGGCGGGGTGATCCTCAACCGGGTGGCCTCGTCGCGGCACGAGGCGTTGCTGCGCGAGGCGTTGGACGACGTGGGGGTGCCGGTCTACGGCGCGCTGCGCCGCCAGGACCTGCCGGCGGTGCTGCCGTCGCGGCGGCACGGCGTGGCCCCGGTGGTCGAGGGTTCGGCCGACGCCGTCCGTGCGGTCCGCCGGCTCGGCGAGGCCGTCGCCGCCACCGTCGACCTGGAGCGGCTGCTCGGGCTGGCCCGCTCGGCACCGCCGCTGCCGGCACCGGCCTGGTCGGCCGAGGAGGCCCTCGGCGCGTTCACGCCCCCGGCGAACCGTCCGCTGGTGGCGGTGGCCGGCGGGTCGGGCGGCAGCTTCAGCCACCCGGAGACCACCGAGTTGCTCCGGGCCGCCGGTGCCGAGGTCGTCGTCGTCGACCCGCTTCGCGACGAGGCGTTGCCGGTCGGCACCCGCGCGCTCGTCGTCGGCGGCGCGCTGCCCGAGGCGTACGCCGAGCAGTTGTCGGCCAACCGGCGGCTCTGCATCGCGGTGGCCGAGTTGGCGCGGACCGGGCGTCCGGTGATCGCCGAGGGCGCCGGGCTGCTCTGGCTGGCCCGGGAGCTGGACGGCCTGCCGATGTGCGGCGTGCTGGACGCGGTCGGCGTCAGCCGGGACGGGGTGGTGGCCGGCTACCGGGAGGCGACCGCCCAGACCGACAGCGTGGTCGCCGCCACCGGCACGGTGCTGGTCGGGCACAAGGCACACCGTGCCGTGCTCACCCCGCGTGCTGGTCAGCGCCCGGCCTGGAGCTGGGAGGGCGGCACGCCGGAGGGCTTCGTCTGGCGCAACGTGCACGCCTCGCAGCTCACCCTGCACTGGGCCGGTCATCCGGCGACGGCCGCCCGGCTGGTCGCGGCGGCGGCGACCGATCCGACGAGCGAGGTGGTGCCCGCCCAGCCGGGCGGGGTGTCGGTGTGATCGGTCAGGTGGCGGTGCGCCGATTCCCGGCGCTCACCGTCTCCACCCCGCGTACCGAGGTGCGTCAGCTCACGGCGGCCGACGCGGCGGCGGCCGGGGAGATCTTCGCCGACAAGCTGACCCGGCGTTGGCTGCCGCTGCCCGACGACTCCGGCCCGATCGACGGGTTGGCCTGGTGCACCGATCTGGCCCGACAGCGGCGCGACAGCGGGGAGGGCGACCACTACGCGGTGCTCCGGCGGGAGGACGACCAGGTGGTGGGCTCGCTCTGGACCCGGCGCACCGACTGGGGCGCGCGCCTCACCGAGATCTCCTACGCGATGGCGGCACCCGCGCGGGGCTTCGGCCTCGCCGCCGAGGCGGTCGACGCGGTGGCGATCGCGCTGATCCTCGAGCACGGCTTCCAACGGGTCGAGCTGCGGGTGGCACCCGGCAACCTGGCCTCGCGCCGGGTCGCGGAGAAGGCCGGGTTCAGCTACGAGGGTCTGCTGCGCAACGCCGGGTTCGTCAGCGGCGGCCGGGTGGATCTGGAGCTCTGGTCGTTCGTCGCCGCTGACCTGCGCTGACCTGTGCTGAGCCGCGCTGACCTGCGCTGACGTGCGGGCTCAGCCGACGATGGCGTCCGATGGTGGGGTGAACTGGCGGGTCGGTGTGCCCTTCAGACCGTCGCGCAGGGTCTGCGAAACCGCCTGGATCGGGATCTGGGACTGTCCGTCACCGACCGCGTTGAACGGGTTGTCCGGGTCGGAGATGAAGCTCGCCGCGGCCAACTCCGGGGTGTAGCCCACGAACCAGGCGGACCGGGTGCTGTCCGTCGTACCGGTCTTGCCGGCGACCGGGCGTCCGACGGTGCCCCGCACGCTGTCGGCGGTGGACCAGCCGCCGCAGCTTCCGCGGGCCGGGGTGTCCCCGGTGGGGCAGCGGGCCGCGTCGGTGGCCGCCCGCGCGGCGTCCGCGCTCACCACCTGCCGGCAGCGGGGCTTGGCCACCTCGCGGTGCAGACCGCCGGGTGTGGCGTACGTGGCGGGCGTGCCGTCCCGGTTCATGATCGCTTGCACCGGGATGGCTTCGCAGTAGCGGCCGTCGGCAGCGATGGCCGCGTACGCGTTCGCCATCTCCAGCGGGGTGGCGTCGGAGACGCCCAGGGTGAACGCTCCCCACTTCTTCGCCTTGGCCGGGGACGCCTGTTCCCGGTCGACGTCGGTCCGCCACCGCAGCCCGAGTTGTTCGGCCAACCGGACCGCCCGGTCCGCGCCGACCTTCTCCTCCAGCCACACGAAGTACGTGTTGACCGACTTGCCGAAGCCGGACCACATGGTCTGCTGGCCGGTCATCGCGCCGCTGGCGTTCGAGGGCGCCCATCCGTCGTACACCGCCGACTTGTAGCGGTAGGGCGCGTTGAACGAGGTGGAGAGGGTCATCCCGGAATCCAGCGCGGCAAGCATCGGGAACATCTTGAACGTCGACCCGGCCTGGTAACCGGCCAGGTCGCCGCCACCGAGCAGCGGCGCCACCGTGTTCGGGTAGTTGGCCTTCACCTTCGGCCCGGCCTCGGGGTTGGAACTCTGCGGGTTGTCGGCCAGGTCCAGCGAGTACGTGCGGTTCACCGCCATCGCCTTCACCCGCCCGGTGCCCGGCTCGGAGACCACGATGCCGTTGGCGAACGGGCTTCCGGTGGCGTCCTTGGCCCCCACGTTCTTCTCGGCCGCCTCCTGGACCTTCGGGTCGAGGCTGAGCACGATCCGGTAGCCGCCCCGGCGCAGGTTGTCCATCCGATCCAGCCGGTTCGCCCCGAACGCGGGCTGTGCGCTCCACCAGTTCTTCAGGTAGTCGCAGGCGAAGCCCCAACTGTTGTACTTCTCCGGGATGGCCGCGCAGTCGTGCGGTGGGGTGGTCAGCTTGAGCCGGATCGGCTCGGACTTGGCGGCGGTGGCCGAGTCGGGGGAGAGGTAGCCGAGTTGGCTCATCCGGTCCAGCACGTAGTTGCGCCGTCCGGTGGCCTCCTTCTGGTCGGAGTCCGCCGGGTCGTACTCGGAGGGGGACTTGACCAGGCCGGCGAGGGTGGCTGCCTCGACCGGGGTGAGGTCCTTCGGGGTCTTGGAGAAGAAGATCTCGCTGGCCGCGTAGATGCCGTACGCCCGGTGCCCGAAGTACGCCGAGTTCAGGTAGCGCTCCATGATCTGTTCCTTGCTCAACTCCTTCTCCAGGTCCAGCGCCATCCGCATCTCCTTGACCTTGCGGATGCTCGTCTGCTGGGTCGCCTCCTGGACCTCCCTGGGCGTGGTAGCGCTGTCCCGCAGAGCCATCCGGACGTACTGCATGGTCAGCGTCGACGCGCCCTGGGAGCCACCGGAGCGGGCGTTGGAGACGAAGGCCCGGGCCACGCCCTTCGGGTCGACGCCGTGGTGCTGGTAGAAGCGGGAGTCCTCGGCCGCCACGATCGCCTGCTGGATGTTCGGCGACATGTCGGACAGTTTGGTGTACTGCCGGTACTCCTCGTAGAACATGGTCAGCACGGTCTTGCCGTCGGGGGCGTAGAGGTAGGAGGTTTCGGCGGGCAGGGCGGTCTTCAGCACCCGGGTCTTCTGGTCCACGGCGTGTGCGGTGGCCTTCGCGCCGATCCCGGTGAGGGCGACCACCGGGTAGGCGACGGCGGCGATCACGATTCCGGCGATCAGCCCGGCGCGGAGGAGAGGGACGAGTCGACCAGCGGCAGCAAGGGGTCGGTTGCTCACAGGGTCAAGTTATGACATTTCCGATTCGTACATGAGAAGAACTCTTAAGCCGGCGAGTGGTGACGCGGCTTACGCCGAGATCGTCTGTCCCCCCGGCCGCCTTCCCGGCAGGATCGCGGACATGCCCGAGCCGACGGCCGACTGCGACGCCGACCTGACACACCACGGCGATGCGGAGGCCACCGCCGGCCTGATCGACCTCGCCGTCAACGTCCGTCGGGCGCGACCTCCCGCCTGGCTGGCCGACCCGATCGCCGCGACCCTGACCGACCTGGCCCGCTATCCGGACCCGGCACCGGCCCGCGCCGCGGTCGCCGCCCGACATCGCCGTCACCCGAACGAGGTGCTGCTCACCGCCGGTGCCGCCGAGGGGTTCGTGCTCATCGCCCAGGCGCTGCGCGGCGTTCGCCGCCCGGTGGTGGTGCACCCTCAGTTCACCGAGCCGGAGGCTGCGCTGCGGGCCGCCGGTCACCAGGTCGAGCGGGTGCTGCTCGACGCCGCCGACGGCTTCCGGCTCGACCCGGCCCGGGTGCCCGCCGACGCCGACCTCGTGATGATCGGCAACCCGACCAACCCGACCTCGGTGCTGCACCCCGCCCGGACGGTGGCCGCGCTGGCCCGCCCCGGCCGGGTGCTGGTGGTCGACGAGGCGTTCGCCGACACCACGATCGCCAGCGGGCACCCCGGCGAACCGGAGTCGCTGGCGCAGCGGCGCGACCTGCCCGGCCTGCTCGTCGTCCGCAGCCTCACCAAGACGTGGGGTCTGGCCGGCCTCCGGATCGGCTACCTGCTCGGCGCCGCGGAGCTGCTGTCCCGGCTGGCCGCCGTCCAACCGCTCTGGGCCGTCTCCACGCCCGCGCTGGCCGCCGCGTCGGCCTGCGCCAGCGCCGTCGCGGTCCAGGCCGAGCGCGCGATCGCCGTCGAACTCGCCGCCGACCGCGACCACCTGGTCGCGCGCCTCACCGACCTGCCAGGTGTACGCGTCGTCGGCCGTCCCGCAAGCGCCTTCGTCCTCCTGCACCTGCCCGGCGCCACCCCCATCCGGGCCGCCCTGCGCGAGCGCGGCTGGGCGGTGCGCCGCGGCGACACCTTTCCCGGCCTCGGCCCGGACTGGCTGCGGGTGGCCGTCCGCGACCAGGACACCACCGACGCGTTCATCGACGTGCTGCGCGAGATCATGGAGGCATGATGTTGGAGACCACGATCGCGGCGATCCGCCCGGCGGACGAAGCGGCGATGGCCGCCGCCCGGGAGCTGCACGGCCGGCTGACCAAGCCGGCGGGCTCGCTTGGCGCGCTGGAGGAGCTTTCGGTACGCCTCGCCGGCCTGGCCGGAACCTGCCCGCCACCGCTGCCCGAGCCGGCCGCGGTGGCGATCTTCGCGGGCGACCACGGCGTGCACGCCCAGCGGGTGAGCCCGTGGCCGCAGGAGGTCACCGCGCAGATGATCGGCAACTTCCTGGCCGGTGGAGCGGTGGTCAACGCGTTCGCCCGCCAGGCCGGCGCCTCGGTCACCGTGGTGGATGTCGGCGTGGCCACCCCGCTGCCCACCGACCCCACCGCCCAAGCAGCCGTGCTCGACCCGGCCGTGCCTCGGCTGGTTGTCGCGTCGGTCCGCCGGGGCACCCGCGACCTCACGGTGACCGCCGCGCTGACCCGAGACGAGGCGCTGGCGGCGGTGCAGACCGGCATCCGGATCGCCGACGAGCTGATCGACGCCGGCGCCGGCATCCTGCTCACCGGGGACATGGGCATCGCCAACACCACCCCGGCCGCCGCGCTGATCGCCGCGTTCACCGGCGCCGACCCGCTCGACGCCACCGGGCGGGGCACCGGGGTCGACGACGCGACGTACGCGCACAAGGTGGCGGTGGTGCGGGCCGCGCTGGCCCGGCACACCCCCGACCCGGCCGACCCGCTGGGGGTGCTTGCCGCCGTCGGTGGTCTGGAGCACGCCGCCCTGGCCGGGCTGATCCTCGGGGCGGCTGCCCGCCGTACGCCGGTGCTGCTGGACGGGGTGATCGCGGTCTCGGCCGCGCTCGCCGCCGCAACGTTCGCCCCGGACGCGGTCTGCGCCATGGTGGCCGGCCACCGTTCGGCCGAGCCCGGTGCCACCGTGGCGCTGCGGCACCTCGGCCTCGATCCGCTGATCGACCTGGGGCTACGCCTCGGCGAGGGCACCGGAGCGCTGCTGGCGCTGCCCGTGGTCACCGGCGCGGTCCGGGTGCTGCACGAGGTGGCCACGTTCGACTCCGCCGGGGTGGCCGAGAAGTGACCACGTGCAATGAACGAACCGACCGCCCCGGTGGTGCGCGGTGACCTCCAATCCGTACCCCCTGGGTTTGCGGCTGCACGGGCGGCGGGTGGTCGTGGTGGGTGGCGGCGCGGTCGCCACCCGGCGCGTACCCGCGCTGCTGGACGCCGGCGCGGACGTCCTGCTGGTGGCCCCGGAGCTGACCCCGGCGCTGCGCGCGCGGGCCGACGCGGGCCGGCTGCACTGGGTGCCGCGCCGGTTCGTGCCCGAGGACCTGGACGGCGCCTGGCTGGTCCAGGTCGCTGTCGACGACCCGATGGCGGCGGCTGCGGTGAGCGCCGCCGCCGCCGAGCGACGGATCTTCTGTGTCCGGGCCGACGACCGGACTGCCGCCACCGCCTGGACCCCGGCCGTGACCCGGCACGGTCCGGTCACCGTGGCGGTGCTCGGCGGCGGCGACCCCCGCCGGGCGATGACCGTCCGCGACGCGATCCGCGACCTCCTCGCCGTGCGCCTGGCCCCGGACGGGGTCGCTGGCCGGCCCGACGCTGCCACTCAGACGACCGGCGGACGGCAGGCCGGACGGGTGGCGCTGGTCGGGGCCGGGCCGGGGGACCCGGAGCTGATCACCGTGAAGGGCTGGCGGCTGCTCACCGAGGCCGACGTGGTGGTCGCCGACCGGCTGGTGCCCGGGCTGCTCCTCGACGAGCTGCGCCCGGACATCGAGCTAGTGGACGCGTCGAAGATCCCCTACGGCCCGTCCCGGGCGCAGGAGGAGATCAACCAGATCCTGGTGGACCGGGCCCTGGCCGGTGCCGTCGTGGTGCGGCTCAAGGGCGGTGACCCGTACGTCTTCGGGCGCGGCGGTGAGGAGTTGCTGGCCTGCGCTGCGGCCGGAGTGCCGGTGACGGTGGTGCCCGGGGTGACCAGCTCGATCGCCGCGCCGGCCGCGGCCGGCATCCCGGTCACCCATCGGGGGGTGGCGCACGAGTTCACCGTGGTCTCCGGACACCTGGCACCCGACGCGCCGGCCTCACTGGTGCGCTGGGACGCCCTCGCCGGGCTGCACGGCACCCTGGTGATCCTGATGGGGCTGAAGAACCTCGCTGCCATCACGGCCACCCTGATCGCCCAAGGTCGGTCACCGGAGACGCCGGCCGCAGTCGTCCAGGAAGCCACCACGGGCACGCAGCGGGTCCTGCGGTCCACGCTTGACGCGGTGGCCGCCGACGCGCTAGCGACTGACATCCGCCCACCCGCAGTAGTCGTGGTCGGCGATGTGGTGAACGCCCTCGACGCCTGAGGGGCGGACGGGCTCCGGCGCTACTCCAGCGAGGACGAGGTCGCGCCTCTGGCACAGCCGTTCGCGGGTCCGGCAGGGCTGAATGCTCCAACCCCTGCGTGATGCCAGGAAGCCGACCGCATCTTGCAAGACAAGTGTGATGGGGTTCGGTTGGTACCCCAACTACCGCCGGGCCATGTCCGCGCCTGCGGTGCGATCTGAAACGTGTTCGCGCTGGCATCACGTTGCGTGGATCGGTTACTCTGTCCAGGTCATGCCGCCGGTTGCAACCGGCCGTAGGGCACAGGGCCTTCCCTAAATGTATAAATGTAATTTCGGGAAGCTGGAAGCCCTGGGGTGGGAGTCGCCGACGGACGCTCACCTAGCTAAGCCTGTTCGCCGTTCTCAAGGTGGTCAAAGCGATACTTCGAGTGCCCTGAAGGCACTCAGTAACACCTGAGATCTTGTGCAGTCGGTGCAGGAACTCAGCTTCACCAGTCATTGCGTACTGGTCGAGCTGAGCCCTGCGTGCCTCACTCGACCAGAGTGAGGGGCAGAGAATCGTGGGGCTCTCGATCCTTGAGCCTGTTCTAGCTGCGGGGCCTTGGGCGCTGGTAATCCTTGCCTTGGTGTACGCCGTGCCGAGGCTAATCGTGGCCTTGGTTGCACTTTTCAAGATCCCGCCGGAGCGACTTCCGGCGGTACTGAAGGCACTCGGGGAACTGTTCCGCATTGGGTCATGGTTCCGCCGTGCGCCCTGACAGCCAACAGACGTCTCCGGTAGCCAGGTGCGGTCACTAACGGTCACCACACCCGGCACCGATGTCAGGCGTCGAACTTGCCGGCCTTGACGCCGCGGACGAAGCCGGCCCACTGGTCGGCGTTGAAGGACAGCATCGGTCCCTGCCGGTCCTTGCTGTCGCGGACCATGACGACCTGGGGCGGGGCAGCGACCTCGACGCAATCTCCGCCCCCGTTGCTCCGCGTGCTCTTCTTCCAGTTGAGCGTGGTCATGTCTGTTCCTCTGCGATTGATGCGATGAGCTTGCGAGACTGCGCCTCGCTGAGGGCTTTTTCTTCGGTGGCGGACCATACGTCTCCGTACGCCTCGACCTCCGCAGGCTTGTCGAGGTACAGGGCGCCGGTCAGTCCGTCGGAGTAGATGATCGATGGCTCACTGCCCCCGTCGAAGTCGAGGATCGTGAACGCCCCGTTGGTCATGCTGGCACGGTGCAGGTCGACGCTGAACGGCACCACCCGCAGAGACACGTTGGGCTGACGGCTGACCGCCACCAGGTGGCCGAGTTGTTCAGCGTCCGCGCCTCGGCGTAGGACAGCCTCGTCAAGCATGATGTCGACTTGTGGCGCGCGGGGTGTGGTGCGGGTCAACAGCGCTTGCCGGCCAAGTCGTACCGCGACGCCTCGGTCAACCTCCTCGGCGGTCATGTCGGGCCGTGCGACCTGGTAGACGCGGGTGGCGTAAGCCTTCGTCTGAAGCAAACCCGGAATCAACTGCGCTTCGTACTTCCGCAGACGAGTCGCGGCGGCTTCGAGTCCGACGTACAGCTCGAACCACTCGGGGATGGCGTCGCCGTAGGAGTGCCACCAGCCCCGCCCCTTGGTCTCCTTGGCAAGACCCATCAGAGCCTCGGTCAGTTCTGGCGACGCTCTATAGACCTTGCACATCGCCTCCACGTCGAGCGACCGCATCGAAGTAGCGCCGGTCTCGATGCGCCAAATCTTCGGGGTCGACCACTCCAGCGAGTCGGCTGCTGCCTTGACCGTCATGCGCGCTTCCTCGCGGAGCTGCCGCAGATACCGCCCGAGTTGCCGCCTCGGAACTGTCGAGCCGGTGTCAGTCGTCACTGACTACTTCCTCTCCGTGACTACATACCGGGCGGAACCTGCGCTCGATATGTAACACCTGTCGGCCACGCTTAGCAATGGAATCTATCAAGATGAAATCTGCTCTTACGTTTCATCCAAGATGTAATATTGCATATCTCCGGCCGTGAGTAAACGATGACGTTGGGTGTGGTGGCCGGATAGCCGTGCGTGGCTCGGCTGCCATGCCCCTCACGCAAGGAGGGGCGGATGGGCAGTCGCGTTACCTACGACGAGTACGTCATGGCAGCAGCTCTGACCCTGGCAAGACGACATCGCCGGGTGTGGTCGTGGCAGAGATGGCGGAACGTCTGCCGATGCGGGAACGAACTGCCGTGCCGGGCGAGATACAAGATCCCGATCAACCGGGGTCATTGGCCGGGAGAGAATTTGTGACCACCCATGGGCCGATTCTGCCGATCTGGGCCTGTGGCGGGTGCGGTGCGCCTTGGCCATGTCGTACCCGTCGCGCTGAGCTGCAAGCCGAGTACGACCGAGCCCCCGTGTCCTTGGTTCTCTACATGAGTTCGTGCCTGGTCTCCGCTTCGCAGGACATGGGCTGGGCTCCTGCGGGGCTGCTGCATCGGAGGTTCGTGGGATGGCTGCCGTGAAAGCGGGTGACTTGCTCTACGTCACCCGCGAGGCCAGCGTGCAGTTCATCCATCCCATCAGATTCCGCGTGATCCGCGTGCTCGACTGGATTACCTACGACGGGTGGGTCTGGCTCGACGGATACGAGATCAATAAGAAGGGCGACGCGGTGGCCCGCCGGTCAATCTTCGTCATGAAGGCCGGACTGCGGTCGGCCCCGGCACCCGTGGCGGGCGGGCAATCGGGGCGGAAGAGGGCTCCCAGCCGTCGTGTGACGGCCTAAGCAGCCGCTCGGGTCGCCGGTGTTCCAGCCGGTGCGGCCACTGAGACGGCGGAGCCGAAGTGACACGGGGCCGGAGGCGCTTGCGCCTCCGGCCCGTCGTACGAGCTGTCGAACTACTGCTTGAGCATGTTGTCCAGCAGCAGGGCACAGCGGATCAGACCGAGGTGGCTGTACGCCTGCGGGTGGTTGCCCAGCCCGCGCTCGGCGAGCGGGTCGTACTGCTCGGGGAGCAGCCCGGTCGGGCCGGCGGTCAGCACCATCTGGGCGAACAGCTCCTCGGCGTCGGTGCGGCGGCCGGTGCGCAGGTACGCCTCGATCAGCCACGCCGTGCAGATGTGGAAGCCGCCCTCACGGCCGGGCAGGCCGTCGTCCCAGTGGTAGCGGTAGACGACCGGGCCGCTGCGCAGGTCCGCCTCGATCCGCAGGACCGTGGACAGGAAGCGCGGGTCGTCGCCCGGGAGCAGGCCGGAGAGGCCGATCCAGAGCGACGAGGCGTCCATGTCCTCGTCCCCGTACGCGACGCTGTACGCCTCGACGTCGGAGTGCCAGCCGTGCTCCAGCACGTTGGCGCCGATCCGGTCGCGCAGGTCCTTCCACTCGGGCCGGTCCTCGCCGCCGTGCTCGCGCATCACGTGCAGTGCGCGGTCGACGGTCATCCAGCACATCACCTTGGAGAAGACGTGGTGCCGGGGTGGGAGGCGGGCCTCCCAGATGCCGTGGTCCGGCTCGTGCCAGCGGCGGCGGACCGCCTCGACCATGTTCTCCAGGACCCGCCACTCGTCGTCGCGGACCGAGCCGCGGGCGTCGGCGACGGCCGCGATCAGGTCGGCGATCGGGCCGAAGACGTCCAGCTGCAACTGGTGGTTGGCGAGGTTGCCGACCCGGACCGGCCGGGAGCCGGCGTACCCGGGCAGCGTGTCGATGACCGCCTCGGCGCCCAGCTCGTACCCGTCGATGGTGTAGAGCGGGTGCAGTCGCTCCGGGTGCCCGCCGGTGCGCTCGATGCAGCCGTCCACCCAGCGCAGCAGCGCCTCGGCCTCCTCGACGGAGCCCAGGTCGACCAGGGCGCGGGCGGTCAGCGCGGCGTCGCGCAGCCAGCAGTAGCGGTAGTCCCAGTTGCGGACGCCGCCCAGCTCCTCGGGGAGCGAGGTGGTCGCCGCGGCCAGGATCGAGCCGGTGGCTTCGTGGCAGAGCCCGCGCAGGGTGAGGGCGCTGCGCGCGACAAGGTCACGGGCGGTGGACGGCAGCCGCAGCGAGGCCACCCAGTCCTTCCACGGCTGCTCGGCGGCGGCCTGCCGTTCGTGGATCGGCACCCGGTGATGCTCCAGGCTGTGCGTGCCGAAGCGCAGCTCCAGCACGACCTGCCCACCGGCGGCGGAGAGGTCGACGACCGCCTTGGCGGTCTCGTACCCACCGTCGTTGCGGACCTCCCACTGCACGCCGGGCGAGTAGAGCGCCACCGGCTCGTTGGAGCCGAGCACCAGCAGGCCGTCGCCGAGCGGCTGCAACTGGACGGCCACCTGGCCGAACTCCGGCCTCGGCGCGAACTCCACAGTGGCCTTGCCCGCACCGGTGAGCACCCGCACGAGTGTCGAGTCACCGGTGATGACCGCCGGGCTGTCGTCCGGGGTGGTCTCCCGGGCCGGCTTGTCCAGCCAGTCGGTGACGGTGAGCCCGGACCAGCGGGTCTCCACGGTCATCGTGCCGGAGCGGTAGCGCTGGCCGAGCGGGATGCCGCCGCGCTCCGGGGCGACGCTGAAGTGACCGGCCGGGCTGCCACCGACCAGATCGGCGAAGATCGCCGCCGAGTCCGGCTTGGGGTGGCAGAGCCAGCTCACCTTCGCCTCGGGGGTGAGCAGTGCGACGGTACGACCGTTGGCAAGCATGGAGTGCCGCTCGATCGGCACCGCCCGCTCGCCGAACAGCCAGTGCCGGCGGGTCTCCAACAGCAGCGCCAGTGCCCGGGCGGCCTCCAACGGGTCGGCCACCCGGTAGTCGGCCTGGGTGTCACCGGTGCCGATCTTGATGCCCAGGTCGGGACCGTGCAGGTTGCCGAACGCGTTCTCGTCGGTGATGTCGTCACCGATGAACAGCACCGCGCTGGCGGCGAGCTGGGTCCGGAGCTGGTCGACAGCCGTGCCCTTGTGGGTGGCCACGACGGAGAGCTCGATGACCTCCTTGCCCTGGGTCACCGTGACGCCGTCGAAGGTGGCCGGACCGTTGAGCACCGCCTCGATGGCCGAGGCCGCGACCTGCGGGTCGATTCCCCGGGTGTGCATCGCGACGCTCGCCGGCTTGCGTTCCAGCCGGATGCCCGGGTGCTCGGCGGCGATCTCACGCAGCGCGTTGCGGACCTGGGTGCGTACGGCGACCAGTTCGGGGGAGAGCCGCTCGACGAAGCCGATGTCGAACTCGGAGCCGTGGCTTCCGACGAGGTGCACCTCGCTCGGCAGTCGGGAGAGCGCGGCCAGGTCGCGCAGCGCCCGACCGGAGACCACCGCCACGGTGGTCTGCGGCAGCGCGGCGAGCGCGCGGACCGCTGCTACCGACTCGGGCAGCGGGACGGCTGTGCTCGGGTCCTCCACGATCGGCGCCAGTGTGCCGTCGTAGTCGCAGGCGACAAGGAGTTGGGGGACCCGGGCTATCCGCCCGATGGCGGAGCGCAACTCAGGGTCCATGACCCCGGTGGCGACTGCCGCCCCATCGTTGACGGACGTGTTCACTCGGCCTCCGCTTCGGGAACTCCGAGCTCCGAGAGGAAAGACTTGGCCCAGTGGCCCACGTCGTGGGTACGCAGGTGACGTTGCATTGTCCGCATCCGGCGGCGCGCCTCGGTTTTCTCCACGTGCACTGCCCGGAGGAGGGCGTCCTTGACCGCGTCCGGGTCGTGCGGGTTACACAAAAATGCCTGGCGAAGCTCGGTGGCGGCACCGGCGAACTCACTGAGTACGAGTGCGCCACCCTGGTCGGCACGTGATGCTACGTATTCCTTCGCCACGAGGTTCATTCCGTCTCGCAACGGGGTCACCATCATCACGTCGGCAGCAACGTACATCGCCGCCAGCTCACTGCGACTGTACGACTGATGCAGGTAATGGACCGCCGGCACGCCGACCCGACCGAACTCGCCGTTGATCCGGCCGACCTCGCGCTCCACCTTGACCCGTAGTGCCTGGTAGTGCTCCACGCGCTCGCGGCTGGGCGTGGCGACCTGAACCATGACCGCGTCGGGAACTGTCAACTTTCCGTCAGCCAGCAGCTCCCGGAAGGCCTTGAGCCGCAACTCGATGCCCTTGGTGTAATCCAGCCGGTCCACGCCCAAAATTATCGTCTTCGGGTCGCCCAGCTCCGCGCGAATCTGCTTGGCCCGGGCCTGGATCGCCGGGTCGGCGGCCATCCGTTCCATCTCCTGGGTGTCGATCGAGATGGGGAAGGCGCCCGCCTTCACCTGCCGACCGTCGACCTGGATCATCTGCCCCTCGTAGCGGAGCCCGAGCAGGTGCCGGGCCAGCCGGACGAAGTTCTGCGCGGCCAGCCGCTGCTGGAACCCGACGAGGTCGGCGCCGAGCAGACCGCGCAGGATCTCGGTCCGGAACGGCATCTGCATGAACAGCTCGATGGGCGGGAACGGAATGTGCAGGAAGAACCCGATCCGCAGGTCTGGCCGCAGCTCACGGAGCATCGCCGGCACCAGTTGGAGCTGGTAGTCCTGCACCCAGACCGTCGCGCCCTCGGCCGCCACGTCGGCTGCGGCCTCCGCGAACCGGGCGTTGACCAGGCGGTACGCCTCGCGCCAGCGACGCTTGTAGGCGGGCGTCTCCACCGCGTCGTGGTAGAGCGGCCAGATCGTCGCGTTGGACTGGCCCTCGTAGTAGCGCTCCAACTCTTCGGCGCTGAGCGGGACCGGGTGCAGCCGGATCCCCTCCAGGTCGAACGGTTCGGGGGCCGCGCCGGTGCCACCGGCCCAGCCGACCCAGGTGCCCTTGTGTTCGGCGAGTACGGGATGGAGCGCGGTGACCAGCCCACCAGGGCTGCGTCGCCACTGCCGGCCCTCGGGTGTGCTCACCTCGTCGACCGGCAGACGGTTCGCCACTACGACAAAGGAGCTACGGACGGTCACGATCGGCCACCTCCGGGTACTGACGGGTCCACCGCGATGAGCGTACTGAGCGTAGCTGCGGCGTCTTGTGCCTAGTGCCGGAGTCTCCTACCCGCCTCGGTCGGGCCGAACCCTGAAGGTGATCTTATCGACAGCCGCGCTGGTCAGAGGTCGATGATCGGCCATTCCTTGGGCAGCACCTCACCGAGCAGTTCCCGCCGATCCGTCATGATCGGTGTGGTCGCTCGAGCGGCCTCCATCGCCGCCTGGGCCAGGTCCATGCCGCCGAGGGTTCGTGACCAGCCGCCCAGTATCGCGCACATGTCGTGCTCCACGGGTGTCACAACGACCTGCTCCAGGTCGCCGACAATGTCGAGCAGGGGCCACCCGTCGTGCGTCACCTGGCGGTACGCGGCGGCCAGGCAGAGCGCCGGGACGATCACGGCCTGTCGCTTGTCCGCGACCTTCGCGATCTGCTCCCCGACCACCTCCGCGCCTTCGGAGTAGGCGAGAAGGCATGCGGTGTCGAGTACGAGACCTGCGTCAGTCACGAATCGTCAACCGTCCGCGAGATGCCTCGCTCAGCAGGGCGGCTGCCTTCGCGCGCAACTCCGGAGTGACCTTCGCATGCGCCTCGTCGAGCTTCCTGCCCGCCTCGGCGAGACCTTCATCAGTGAGTTGGAAGCCCACCTGACGAAGTGCCCGTCGTGTGCGCTCGCCAGCCATCCGCTGACGAACGGAGTCGGTGATGAAGGCTGAGACGTTGGACTCCTCGGCCAGCCGCTCCGCCACGTCATCCGGCACGCTGATGGCGATCTTCTTGGTCATACCAAGAACGCTAATGGGTGATACCACGGTCGGCAAGGCGGCGCGCCCGCGTACCCCTGGGGCGGGGTGATGTGGGCGAAGCGCGCCGTACCTGTCAGGATTGACGATGGCGTGCGCGCGGCCGGCTCCCGGCCGGCGGCGGCGGGCGGTCCTCGCAGCCCGCGCCCGCGCCGCCGATCAGCGACAGCAACCGACGGAGGTAGCCCGCACCGTGGCCCAGTACATCTACGTCCTGGAAAAGGCCCGCAAGGCGCACGGCGACAAGGTCGTGCTCGACAATGTGACGTTGAGCTTCCTGCCGGGGGCCAAGATCGGTGTGCTCGGTCCGAACGGCGCCGGTAAGTCCAGCCTCCTCAAGATCATGGCAGGCCTCGACAAGCCGAGCAACGGCGAGGCCCGGCTCATGCCCGGCTACACCGTCGGCATGCTCGCCCAGGAGCCCCCGCTCAACGAGGCCAAGACCGTGCTCGGCAACGTCGAGGAGGCGGTCGCCGAGACCAAGGCCAAGCTGGAGCGGTTCAACAAGATCGCCGAGCAGATGGCCACCGACTACTCCGACGAGCTGATGGAGGAGATGGGCAAGCTCCAGGAGGAGCTGGACCATCTCGACGCCTGGGACGTCGACTCCAAGCTCGAACTGGCCATGGACGCCCTGCGCTGCCCGCCGCCGGACGCCGACGTGACCCAGCTCTCCGGTGGCGAGCGTCGCCGGGTCGCGCTCTGCAAGCTGCTGCTGGAGGCGCCCGACCTGCTGCTGCTCGACGAGCCCACCAACCACCTGGACGCGGAGAGCGTCTCCTGGCTGGAGCAGCACCTGGCGAAGTACGCCGGCACCGTCATGGCGATCACCCACGACCGGTACTTCCTCGACAACGTGGCCGGCTGGATCCTGGAGCTGGACCGCGGCCGGGCCATCGGCTACGAGGGCAACTACTCCACCTACCTGGAGAAGAAGGCCGCCCGCCTGGCCGTCGAGGGTCGCCGCGACGCCAAGATGAAGAAGCGCCTCACCGAGGAGCTGGAGTGGGTCCGCTCCAACGCCAAGGCCCGCCAGACCAAGTCCAAGGCCCGCCTGGACCGGTACGACGAGATGGCCAACGAGGCGGAGAAGACCCGCAAGCTCGACTTCGAGGAGATCCAGATCCCGCCGGGCCCGCGTCTGGGCAGCACGGTGATCGAGGCGGTCAACCTCAGCAAGGGCTTCGGCGACCGGCTGCTGATCGACAACCTGTCGTTCTCGCTGCCGCGCAACGGCATCGTCGGCATCATCGGCCCCAACGGCGTCGGCAAGACCACCCTTTTCAAGACCATCGTCGGGCTGGAGGAGCCGACCGGCGGCCAGGTCCGGGTCGGCCCCACCGTCTCGCTGTCGTACGTCGACCAGAACCGCGAGGGCCTCAACGGCGACAAGACCGTCTGGGAGGTCGTCTCCGACGGGCTGGACTACCTGATGGTGGGCAAGGTCGAGATGCCGTCGCGGGCGTACATCGCCGCGTTCGGCTTCAAGGGACCGGACCAGCAGAAGCCGACGAAGGTGCTCTCCGGCGGTGAGCGCAACCGGCTCAACCTGGCGCTGACCCTCAAGATCGGCGGCAACGTCATCCTGCTCGACGAGCCGACGAACGACCTGGACGTGGAGACGCTCTCCAGCCTGGAGAACGCGCTGCTGGAGTTCCCCGGCTGCGCCGTGGTCATCTCGCACGACCGGATGTTCCTGGACCGCGTCGCCACGCACATCCTGGCCTGGGAGGGCGACGACCAGGATCCGACCCGGTGGTTCTGGTTCGAGGGCAACTTCGAGGCGTACGAGAAGAACAAGATCGACCGTCTCGGCGCGGAAGCAGCTCGACCGCACCGGGTGACGTACCGCAAGCTGACCCGCGACTGACCGGCCGACAAGGTGTCTGACCGTTTCGTCTACCACTGCACCCTGCGCTGGTCCGACCTGGACGCGTACGGCCACGTCAACAACTCGCGCTTCCTCACCCTCTACGAGGAGGCGCGGGTGGCGTTGATGTTCGCCGGCGGCCGGGCCTGGGGAGTCGGCTCGTTCGCCGACGGGGTGGTGATCCGCCGGCACGAGGTCGACTACCTCCGTCCGGTCGACTACGCGCTCGGCCGGGCCACCGCGGAGGCGGCGCCCACGGTGCGGATCGAGCTGTGGGTGGAGGAGATCCGGGCCTCCCGGTTCACCGTCGCCTACGAGCTGTACGACGGCGACGTGCTGGCCAGCCGTGCCCGCTCGGTGCTGGTGCCGTTCGACCTGACTCATCAGGTGCCCCGGCGGATCACCACCGAGGAACGGGACTTCCTGCTCACGTACGCGCCGCAGGGCGGTCTGGGGTGACCCGGCCGGGCACCGCCGAGCCGGGCCGGGTGGCGGCGTCCACCCACGGCGTCGCCGGGGTGACGGACGCGGGCGCCTTCCTGGCTCGGCTGGTCCGGTTGGATCCGGTCGCGCCGGTCCGGCTGCGGCCGGCCGGCGCACCGGGCCGGGTCGCCCTGTGGGCCCGGCTGCCGTGGCAGGTCCTGGTGGTCAGCACGGTTGCCGGCGGGCCGGCCGACGGCGTCGCCGAGGACGTCACGGTGAACGCCGGGGAGTTGCTCGCGGAGCTGGAGCGGGGCGGCACCGCCCTGCCCGCCCGGCGGGATGCCCAGTGGCGGTGGCCGCTGCCACCGACGCGGAGTCGGCAGGTGGAGGCGCTGCCCGTCGCCGAGGTGCGACGGATCGCGGACGCGGCGGCGGGCACCCTGCGGACGGCTAGCGAGCAGGGTGTGGCCGGTCGTGCCGTGGGCCAGCGGGCGCTGCGGGACGCGCTGCTCGACCACGTGGCGGTGCTGATCACCCCGGAGGGCACGGTCGCCGCGCCCGTCGAGGTGCCGCAGCGGCTGGTACAGGGGTTGGTACGTATGGGCTTCCTCGGCGGTACGGCGGCCGGCGCGGCAGGGAACACCGTTCAGGTGCGGGTCGCGGGGCGTTGGGTCGGCCTGGTGGGACCGCACGGAGCGGCCTGGTTGCAGAAGGCCACCGATCTTGCCGTGACACCCCTGAACGCTCGTCCGAACGGATGACCCCGGATCATTCTTCTGGTCAGGGGCGGTCGTTGGGGGGGTGCTTCAACCCGGCTGTCCGGGTACCGTCCATCCTCGGATCCAACGCACCGTAGGCGACTGGATCCGCTGGGGAGTGAGGTGCGCGAGCGATGCCGTGGTGGTCATGGCGCCCCGGTCCCGCCGACGGCGGCGAACCGGAAACCCGAAGCGGGATCACAGTCGATAGCGCGGTCCGGATCGGGCCGCCCAGCCCTCGCCAGCCGGGGGACGACTGCCCGTCCAACGAGCGGCCCGTGCTGACCGAGATGCCCGCCACCGTCGAGCCGGTGAGTCTGCGCCGGGTCTGTGACGCGCTCGATCTGCTCGACGTGCGTTACCTGGCCGACGGCGACGGCAACCTGCTGGCGATGTGGGAGCGGCACGCGGTGCTGGTCACCCTCGAAGGCCCGGAGGACGAGATCCTGGTCATGCGGGCACGCCCGCACGCCACCGTCCCACCGGACTGGGCCGACCGGGCGTACCGGGTGGTCAACGAGTGGAACCACACCCGCCGGTTCTGCAAGGCGTACATCGGTGACCCGACCGAGCGCGGCCAGTTGCCGATCTACGCGGAGCTTCAGGTGCCGCTCGGTGCCGGCACCCACGACGCACTGTTGGTCGAGATGCTCGACTGCGGCGCGGCGGTCGCCACCAGCTTCGTGGACTGGCTGCACGACGAGGGCGCGTTGCTCTGACGCCGCCCCGGGTCGAGTGGGTCAGCCGCCGTTGGCGGGGTCGTCCTCGACGTTGACCATGAAGTACGCGGCCCGCTCCAGATAGTCCCAGAGGGTGTCGGCGATCTCCGGCTCGAGGTCGAGGCGGTCCACGGCCCGGCGCATGTTGCGCAGCCAGGCGTCCCGTTCGGCCGCGCCGATCCGGAACGGCGCGTGGCGCATCCGCAGCCGCGGGTGCCCGCGCTGGGCGGAGTAGGTGTTCGGCCCGCCCCAGTACTGCATGAGGAACAGGGTCATCCGGTCAGCGGCCGGGCCCAGGTCCTCCTCCGGGTACATCGGCCGCAGCAGGGGATCGGTGGCGACGCCGGCGTAGAACTCGTCGACCAGCCTGCGGAAGGTGGGTTCGCCGCCGACCGCTTCGAAGAGGGTCGTCGACGCACCGGCACGGTCGGATTCACCTGCGGAAGTCACACTTCCATCCTGCCAGGTGCGCCCGGTACCCACCCGACCCGCACGGCGTGCGTCGGATCACGCCGGTTCGACGTCCCCGAATGCCGGGGCGCCGGCCCGTTCGGTGAGACGTCGGCCCGACGGTCAGGTGACAAGGTGCCTGCGGTGGCCGTTCCCGGCGTGCGGGTCGGACGCGCCGCCCACCGGGTGGTTGCTGGCTCCGCGTTCAGTTGCGGAGGGTTGCGGATCGGCGTTGGCCGCCGAGGCGGCAGCGATCGCGTCGTCCACCGTCTGCCGGTCCGGCCAGTGCAGCGTGGCCACCGTCATCAGCAGCACCCCGGCGGCGCTCCACACCCCGACCACGATCGGGATCGGGAACCGCTCGGCGAGCAACCCGGTGACGAGCACCGCGAGACCCTGGATGACCTGCATGCCGGTGGCCATCACACCGTAGGCGCGGGCCCGGAACCCGTTCGGCAGCGCCTGGACGAACAGGCCGTTGGCCATCGGCAGCATGCCGGCGACCGCGAACCCGCAGAGCGCGGCGAGCAGCGCGACCACAAGTGGCGGGGGATCGAGGAGCACCGGCACGAGCACCAGCGGGGCGAGCACCGCGAGCGGTCGCATCAACGTCAGCCGGCGAGCCGGCCCGAACAGGCGACTCACCAGCAGACCGCCGAGGATGAAGCCGACCGGGCTGGCCACCATGATCGCTGCCTGCGCGGTGCCCGCGCTCAGCGCGCCGCGGCCCTCCTCGTGGGCCCAGGCCGCGGCCAGCCCCTCGGGGACGATCGAGAAGAGCATCGCGCAGAACACCAGAACCGCGATGGCCCGCAGCACCGGTGTGCGGAAGACCATGCCGAACCCCTGGCGAGTCTCCCGCAGCAGGTGGCTGCGGTGCGCCGGGTTCGTCACCGGCGGACGGTTGCGCACGCCGAAGCGGACCAGCAACGCCGAGAGACCGAAGGTGGCCGCGTTGAACAGCAGCGCCACCCCCGGGTCGATCGCGGAGACGGCGGCGCCGAAGACGTACCCCACGATCTGGGCGGCCTGCCCGACGCTGCTGTTCAGCGAGAGCCCCACCACCAGTCGGTCCCCGGTGAGCAACTGCGGAATCAGCGCGGACTTCGCCGCCTGGCTGGGCGGATTGGCCAACGTGGCGGCGAAGATGAGCACCAGCACCGCCTGGTACGGCAGGCTGGGAATGGCGATGAGCAGCATCAACGCCATTCGGATGAGGTCACACGCCACCATCACCCGGCGGTACGCGTACCGCTCCGCGAGTGCGGCGAGCACGGGACCGCCGAGCAGCCAGGGCAGGAAGCTGACGGCGAAGGCGGTTGCGGAGAGCGCGACGGACTCGGTCTGCTGGTAGACGAGCAGGGTGACCGCTGCCTTCGCGACATAGTCGCCGACCCAGGAGAGAGTGCCAGCAACGAACACGGCCCGGAACTCGGGCTGGGCGAACACCTCGCGAAACGTGGCGGGGCCTTCCGCGGAAGGTCGCTCGTCAGGCACCGTCGCCTCCATCGGCCCCAGCTCGGCCGCTCGTGGCAGCCCGACCGGAAGCTCTCGTCAGATCTACGGATCAGCGAGGATGTGATCACGCTTTGGTGGGAACGCGTGCTCCGGATTCTGCCCGATCGTCTGACAACTAGCTAGGTCGAACGGGTCGTTCGTCGCCTCCCCGACTGAACGAACGGACGATACCCGAGGGGCCGGCCGGATCGCGACCCCTGAATTTCAGGACAGTATCGCCGGTCAGGTTGCGCCGCCCTGACCCGTCTCACCCTCGGGAAGCGGCCTGGTCGACAGGCCGGGATAGATGCGGGCGGCCGCGATCTGCGCGGTGATTCCCGAGTTTTCCAGCGCCTCCGCGAGACGTCGACGCAGTTCCCGGCCCACCGCGAACTGCCCGTCCGCGGTCGTCTTCACCACCGTGCGGATGACCGCGCCGTCCACCGTCACCTGCTCGACACCGAGCACCTCGGGCTCCTCGACGATCTCCGGCGACAGCTCCGGGTCCATCGCGACCGAGGCGGCCGCGGTCCGTAGCACCGCCGTGGCCTCCTCGGTGCTGTTGAAGCCGATCGGCAGGTCGACCACCACGAGGGCCCAGCCCTGGCTCTTGTTACCCACCCGGATGATCTCGCCGTTGCGGATGTACCAGAGCACGCCGCGGCCGTCGCGCACGGTGGTGACCCGTAGGCCGACCGACTCGACCACGCCCATCGCCTCACCCAGGTCCACGTTGTCACCCACGCCGTACTGGTCCTCGATCAGCATGAAGAGGCCGGCGATCAGGTCCTTCACCAGGCTCTGCGCACCGAAGCCCAGCGCTACGCCGGCGATCCCCGCGCTGGCCAGCAGCGGAGCCAGGTCGAAGCTGAACTCGCGCAGGATCATCAGCAGTGCGATGCCGAAGACGAACGCGGTGGTCAGGCTGCGCAGCACCGACCCGATCGCCTCGGCCCGCTGCCGCCGTCGTTCGGGTACGAACTCGGCCGGGTCGACCGCGGCGGTGGGCACCCGCTCGCGCAACGGCCGCAGCATCGTCGGCACCGCACCGTCGGTGGTCGTCCGCACCAGCCGGTCGATCGTCCGGTGCAGCGCCCAGCGGGCCACCATCGCCAGGGCCAGGATCAGCAACACCCGCAGCGGTTTGAGCAGGATCCAGTAACTCCCCTCGGCGAACCAGGCCGACCCGGTGATCCGGTAGATCCACTCACAGGAGGTGCTGCCCTGGCAGCTCACCGAGGCGGTGTCGGGCAGGGCCAGGGGCGTCACGCTTGCGGCACTCACCCTGTAGTCGTACCGCAAGGGGTCTGAGGCCCCGTCGCCGACCCACCGGCCGAATCAGTGGGCCCGCTCGGGTCTCCTCCTTCGTCAGACGTCGGCGATCGGCCCGGATGCGGATGATCCTCATACCCCATGCGGGATTAGTACGTGCAATCCGGGGCCCGATCAGGGACTATTGGCGCAACGGACGTCGGTGATCGGCCCGGCGTCGACCGTGTGGGCCGTCGTGCCCGGTCCCGGTCGGCGGCGGTCCCCAGCAGCCGCTGAACCGGGAGGGTGAGCGCGATGCCTGACATACGACCCACGGTGGGCTCCGGCGCGTTGGTCCTCAACGCCACCTACGAGCCGCTGTGTGTCGTGTCGGTGCGTCGCGCCGCGATCCTCGTCCTCTCCGCCAAGGCGGTCTGCGTCGCCGATGGTGACGGCATCCTGCACAGCGCCCGGGACGCGCTCCCGGTGCCATCGGTGGTCCGGCTGACGCGCTTCGTCCGGGTGCCGTACCGCACCCATGTCGGGCTGTCCCGACGGGCGATCTTCGCCCGGGACGGGTGGCGGTGCGCCTACTGCCGAGGCCCGGCCGAGACCATCGACCATGTCTTTCCGCGCAGCCGGGGCGGCCGGCACGCCTGGGAGAACGTGGTCGCCGCGTGTGCCCGCTGCAACCACACCAAGGGCGACAAGACACCGGCCGAGATGGGGTGGCGGTTACACGCGTTGCCGGCCGCGCCGAAGGGCACCGCCTGGCGGGTCCTCGGGCACCGCGCCCCCGACCCCCGCTGGGCCGACTGGCTCGACCTGCGCGAGCCCGAAGCGGCCGCCTGACCCCGGTCAGTCCCGCTGCCCAGCGGCCCGGCGTGCCGCGCGCCCATGGCGACGCACCGCACGGTCGTGTGCGATCGTCAGCAGCCGGTCCACCTCGGGCAGCAGGTGCGGGCCGGGCATCACGATGCTGGCGAAGCCGTGGAGCGCGTAGCCCGGGTGCGGTGCGAGGGTGTCCAGCCGGGCGAAGTCGAACTCGTGTCGATGGTCCTCGAAAGCCTTCGGCGGGAAGCCGAACAGTCGCTCGAACTCGGTCCGGCCCAGGTCCACGTTCAGGCGGAACACACCGGGGCGGTCGAGTTCTGCGGCCTCGTCGAAGCCGGGCACGTCGTGCTCGACGATGGTGGCGAACGGTTGGCGGCGGTCCGGGCCGACGAAGAAGAACCTGTCGCCCCAGGCCGCCTCCGGTGATCCGTCCTCCTCGCTCGCCACGACCTGCTCGACGCCGGGCAACGCGACGATCCGCTCGGCGAGCACTGCCGGGTCGACGCCGGTCGGGACGTGCAGGACCGCGTCGACGTGTTCGATGGTGGCCCGGTCCAGCGGGAAGTAGCGGTAGTCGTGCGTCCGCTGCTCGGCCGCTGGGATGTCCGACGTCGGCAGGTAGCGCGGCCGGTCTGTCTGCTGCTGGAGACGGCCCTCGTAGGTGGAGGCGGCGGGCGGCCCGATGCCGAGCGCCGGGCTCGCACCGAGGCTGCCGGCGATCACCGCGTACCGGTCGCCGAGCAGCGCCGCGATGATCGCCCCGGCGCCGGCCCACGTGACCCCTGTGCCGGCAAGCGTCATCGTGCTCACCTGGCGCTGAAGGTGCGTGTTGTGCGCGAAGACCAGGGTGGGCCCGCGGTGCGCCTCGGCCGATCGGATCGCGAGCAGGTTCTCGGCCATCAGCGCGTCCCGGACGGCGGCCAGCCGGGCGAAGCGCTCCTGCTGGGGCAGTGGCGCGGCGGCCGCAGCGTGGTAACGCAGCACCGCGACCGCTGCCGTGGCGTGTACGAACGCCGCCGACCAGCCCGCTGACGTCCACGGCGCCCGCAGATACAACTCGGTCAGCAGGTCGTCGGCGAGCACCCGCAGTCGCTGGGCGTCGGTCGAGCGGCCGACCGACCGGCCCGGTTCCCAGATCGCGGCCGGGTCACTCCACCGCGCCTCGTCCCCGACCAGGTCGTCGATCTCGGCAGAGCGGTCCAGGTCGAGGAAGCGGCAGACCTGATCGAGGTGGCGACGCGGACTCGGGGCGCTCTCCAGCTCCAGCGGGGCGTCGAATCCGTGAAATGTCAGGCGCTCGCCGCCCGGCCGTCCGGCGTTCCACTCCCGCATCCGCAGCAGCAGGTCGCGGTTGGCCGGCGCGGCCCCGAATCCGTGACTGAACCCTTCGCCGAGCGCCCGATCGAGCGTCACGCCGGCGACGCCCTGCACGAACTCGTCGGCGGTCAGCCCGGCCGCCCGGTCGCTCTCCACGGCGATCGAGCGGTAACCGTGCTCCGTCAGCGACATGAAGGCCTCGTTGCGGAGCTGGAGGAAGGCGGACTCACCATGCGTCGGCTCACCGAGCGCGAGCAGGTCCGGGGATACCGCGAGCAGGTCGAGAAAAGATGGCATTCCATGAACCGTATCGTTGAACCAGCGGTTGAAACTCACGAGCGTTGGAGCGCGGTGACAACCACAAAACCTTCAAACCCAGGGGTACGCCGACCGGTCGACCTCGCGCGCGCCCACGGTCTCTCCGCGCAGGCGGTGCGGAATTACGAACGAGACGGCGTCCTGCCGCCGGCCGAGCGCACCCCGAACGGCTACCGGCGCTTCACCGAGCTGCACGTCAGGGCACTGGGTGCCTACCTCGCGCTGATCACGGGCCACGGCTACGCGGCCAGCGGCGAGATCATGCGAGCCGTCAACCGGGGCGAGATCGGCGCGGCGTTGAGCGCCATCGACCAGAGTCACGCCCTGCTCCAGCGCGATCGGGAAACCCTGGACGCGGTGGAGGCGGCGGTGGTGACGCTCACGGGTGCGAGACCGCCGCAGCCGCAGAGCCAGCGCGCCGTACCGGTGAGCGTCCTTGCCCACCGGCTCGGGCTGCGGCCGGCCACGCTGCGCAAGTGGGAGCGGGCCGGGGTCCTGCGGCCGGTCCGTGACCCGGCGACCCACCACCGGCTCTACCGCCCCGATGACGTGCGCGACGCCGAACTCGCCCACCTGTTGCGTCGCGGCGGGTACCGGCTCGACCACATCGCCGAGGTGCTGCGCCGGGTGCGCGAGGCCGGTGGTGCGGAACCACTCGCCGCGTCGCTGAGTCAGTGGCGGCAACGACTCACCGAGCGGGGCCGGGCCATGCTCACCGGGGCTGCCCGGCTCGCCGAGTACCTCGACGTTGCTCAACCACCGGAACGCGCCCGGACCAGCGAGGCGAAGACCACCACGTTGTCCGCGTAGCCGGTCTCACCACCGACCCACTGGCCGCCGCAGGTGATCAGACGGAGGCTCGGGCGGCTGAAGTCGCCGTACACGTCGTCCACCGGCAGTTGGTCCTTGTCGAACTTCTCCACCGAGTTCACCTCGAATACCGCCACGCGCTGGTCGGTGCGGGTGACCTCGATCTCGTCACCGGGGCGCAGTTCGCGGATCTTGTGGAAGACCGCCGGACCGCTCGTGGTGTCGACGTGCCCGACGATCACCGCCGGGCCGTACTGGCCCGGGGTGGGGCCCTGGTCGTACCAGCCAGCCTCCTGGGCGCGGGCGGCGTCCGGCACGGCTATCGTGCCGTCCGGTGCGATGCCCACGTCGTGGACGGGTGCCCGCAGGTCGATCTTGTCGATGGTGAGGCCGGTCGGGTGGCTGGCCGGCAGCACCGGGTACTTCTTCGGCGGCGGTCGCAGGCCGGCGCTGATCCGGTCCGGCAGCAGGCTCAGTCCGGTCACCTGCTCGACGCCGAGCATCGCCACGATCAGCACCATCAGCGCGGCGATGGCCAACACCGGCAACCCGGGGCTCGTACCGAACCGGTGTCGGGTCGACGGTGGCCCGGTCGGACGCCGCGGCGGCAGCGGACGGGCGGCCGGATCGGTGGTGGCGACGCTTGCCGACACGGCCTGCCCGGCGACCCGGCGCAGCCGTCCGGAGACGCGGGCCACCAGTCGGCCGGACGCGCGCAGCGCCGCCCCGGCCCGGAGGCGGGCAGGGCGGTCCTGCCGCGCACGCGCGGATCTGCGGGTCATGGTTGGTCCGGCTCAGGCGCCGGCTCCCGGTCGACGCCGGCCGCCGGCCATGCCGAGGACGATCGCCGTGGCCACCAGCGCCACTCCGCCGAGCACCAGCAGCGAGCCGGTGCCGCGCCCGCCGGCCATTCCGCCGCCGCCGGTCGCCGGGCCCTTGCTGGGTGAGGCCATGTTCAGCACGGTCACCGTGGTCGACGCCGTCTGACCGTTGTCGCAACGCAGGTCGACCGGGTAGTCACCGGCCTGCTTGTCCCGCGGAACACTTGCCTGCGCGGTGAGGAAGCCCTTGTCGGGTCTGAGCGTCACGGACCCGAACGCGTCGGAGTGCACGCTCGACTGCCGGTTGTTGTTGTCGTTGTCGCAGCTCGCCTTGATGCTGACCCGGCTGCCGGCCTGGACGCTGTTCGGTGTCACCTCGACGAAGACGTTCTCGCCGGCGCGCGCCGGTGCGACCGACAACAGGACGAACGCCCCGACCAGCCCCACAAGTGTCAGTGCGGACGAGAGCGCGCGGTTGATCGTGCGGACTGCCTGCATGATTTCCCCCCAACCGGCGACGACCGCCGGAACCCTCCCCTGGGCACGCGCGCTGCTTACCCCCCACCCCGAAGCCAAACCCGCCGACGCTCGCCCCACCCGTCCGCCCCAGCCCGCGATCTTGCACTTTCTGCGTCGACAAATAGCAACAAAAAGGACATAAGCTCAACAGAAACTGCAAGATCGCCGCAGGGTGCGGGGGTGCGGGGGTGCGGGGGTGCGGGGGTGGGTTAGCGGGGTTTGTGGGGGAGGGGGGTGACGGGGTGCCAGTTCAGGGGGGAGGAGAGGACCATCGTGCTTGACGGCTGGCCGTACGGGGCGAGGCGGTCGATGACACCCTCGAACGCGCCGATCGAGCCGGCCGCCACCTTCAGCACGCTGCACGCGTCTCCGGTGATCCGGTGGATCTCCAGGATCTCCGGCCAGTCGGCCACCGTCGGGTCGTGCAGGATGCAGCGCGCGCCGTAACAGGACATTCGGATCAGGGCGACCACGGTCCGGCCGGCGCGGCTCAGGTCGACATGGGCGTGATAGCCGGTGATGACTCCGGCCTCCTCCAGCCGGCGGACCCGCTCCGCGACCGACGGTGGCGACAGGTGCACCCGGCGGGACAACTCGCTGAAGGAGAGCCGCGCGTCGGCCTGCAGCTCACGCAGCAGCGCCCAGTCCATGTCGTCCACGCTCAGACCTTACTTTCGTGAACCAACTTCGCCTAGTTGCCTTTGGTTTGCCTGAAGAACGCGGCGAGAGCCGTTGATTCGGCATTCCGTAGGTCGATCCGACCGCGAGATCATGACGGCGGCCAGTCCGGGAGGGGAGACGAGATGGTGGATCAGACGGAGCGGCGGGCGCCGAACCGCCGTGCCACGGTGCGACCGGTGACTCCCGGGCAGCGGGTCGCGCAGGCGGAGCGCACCGGCGGCGAGCCGACGTTGGAGTTCGCCGACATGGTGCCGTACGACGCGTACGTGCAGGCCAGCGCACTGCACAAGATGCAGCACCCGCTGAGCAGCGACCCGGGCGAGATGTCCTTCCTGATGGTCAGCCAGATCATGGAGTTGTACTTCGGCCTGACCTGCCACGAGCTGCGGGAGACCCAGCGGCTGATCCGCGCCGACCAGATCTGGGAGGCGCTGGCCCCGCTGGGCCGAGCCAAGCTGCACCTGGAGGGGCTCAACGCCGCCTGGCAGGGTCTGCGCTGGATGAGCCCGGCCGACTTCAACAGGTTCCGCAACCTGCTCGGCGAGGCCTCCGGCTTCCAGTCGGCCATGTACCGGCAGTTGGAGTTCCTGCTCGGGCTGCGCGACCCGACGCTGATCCGCCCGTTCCGCAGGCAGACCGAGGTGTACGCGGAACTGACCGACGCGTTGGCCACCCCGAGCCTCTGGGACGATGTGCTCGCGCTGCTCGCCCGGAGCGGCTTCGACCTCCCCGCCGACCTGCTCGACCGGAACGTGGCCGTCGAGCACGACCCGCACCCGCTGGTCGAGGCGGCCTGGGTGCGGATCTACGACGACGCCGGCCCGGACAACCGTCTGCGGCTGCTGGGTGAGGCGTTGAGCGCTGTCGCCGAGGAGTTCGGCGACTGGCGTTGGAATCACGTCAAGGCGGTGCAGCGGACGATGGGCGCCAAGGTCGGCAGCGGTGGCTCCGCCGGCCTGGCGTGGTTGCAGCGCAGTATGGCCCGGGTGGTCTTCCCGGAGCTGTGGTCGGCCCGCACCGCGATGTGACCGGAGAGCGAGAAGAAGCAATGACGACCCCAGAAGCTGAGCCGCTGGGCTTCGCCGCTGGCGAAGCGCAAGCGCACCGCCTCGACGAGGCCGACCCGGGTCACCGGCACCTGTTCCACGTGCCGCCGGCCGATGGCGGCGACCATCCCGAGGCGGCGTACCTGGCCGGCAACTCGCTCGGCCTGCAACCACGGGCCACCCGCGACGAACTCCTCGCCGACGTGGACGCCTGGGCGCGGCTCGGCGTGGAGGGGCACCTGGAGGCGGAGCGCGCCTGGCTGCCGTACCACGAGCTGTTGATCGCGCCGGCCGCGCGACTCGTCGGCGCCCGGCCCGCGGAGGCCGTGGTGATGAACTCGCTCACGGTCAACCTGCACCTGTTGATGGTGAGCTTCTACCGACCGGCCGGCGCGCGCACCCGCATCGTCATCGAGGACGCCGCGTTCCCGTCGGACAGTTACGCCGTGCGCAGCCAGGCCCGGTTCCACGGCCTGGACCCGGACGACACGGTTGTCCGGCTGCGCCCGCGCGCGGGGGAGGACGCCCTGCGCACCGAGGACGTGACCGACTACCTGGCCGCCGAGGGCGACCGGGTGGCGCTGCTGCTGCTCGGCGGGGTCAACTACCTGACCGGCGAGCTGCTGGACATCCCGGCGATCACGGCTGCCGGTCGGGCCGCCGGCGCGGTGGTGGGCTGGGACCTGGCGCACGCCGTCGGCAACGTGCCGCTGGCTCTGCACGACTGGGACGTCGACTTCGCCGCGTGGTGCTCCTACAAGTACCTGAACTCCGGCCCGGGCGCCCTGGCCGGCGTCTTCGTGCACGAGCGCCACCTCGGTGACCCCGACCTGCCCCGCTTCGAGGGGTGGTGGAGCACCGCTGCGGCCACCCGGTTCGAGATGACGCCGGTGTCCCGACCACCGGCCACTGTGGAGGCCTGGCAGATCTCCAACCCGCCGATCTTCGCGATGGGCCCGGTGCGTACCTCGCTGGAGCTGTTCGACGCGGTCGGCATGCCCGCGCTGCGGGCCCGCAGCCTGCGGCTCACCGGTTGGCTGGAGTCGCTGCTGGACGAGGTCGTCGCCGACCGTCCGCTGCGGGTGGTCACCCCGCGCGACCCGGCCCGGCGGGGCTGCCAGCTCTCGGTCCGCATCGGGTCCGGCAGCGCCGCCGAGCTGACCAGACGCCTGCGGTACGAACACGGTGTCATCGCCGACGCCCGTGAGCCGGACGTGGTGCGGTTCGCCCCGGTGCCGCTCTACTCGACGTACCTCGACTGTTGGCGGGCCGCCGCGGCGCTCGCCGCGACGGTGGGGGCGACCTCATGACGAAGCAGCGCGACGAGATCGCGATCATCGGTGCGGGGCTGGCCGGCTGTCTGGCGGCCTGCTTCCTGGCCCGGCGTGGCTACCCGGTGGCCCTCTACGAACGCCGTGCCGACCCGCGGGTCGGCACGGCCGAGCGGGGTCGCTCGATCAACCTGGCGCTCTCCGAGCGCGGCCTGGACGCGTTGCGTCGGATCGGGCTGGCCGAGCAGGTGATGACCGACGCGCTGCCGATGCGCGGCCGGATGATCCACCCGGTCGAGGGCGAGCAGCAGTTCCAGTCGTACAGCGCGGCCGGCGACCGGGCGATCAACTCGATCAGCCGGGGCGCGCTGAACAACGCCCTGCTGGACGAGGCCACCGCCCTGCCCGGGGTTCGGGTCGTCTTCGACCACCGTCTCGTGGGGCTCGACCCGACCGACGGCGCGCTGAGCTTCGAGACCCCGCAGGGTCAGGTCGCGGCGAACGCGTCGGTCGTGCTTGGTGCCGACGGCGCCGGCTCCGCGGTGCGTGGGCAACTGCTGGCGTACGGGCTGCTGAACGAGAGCGTCGACTTCCTCGACTACGGCTACAAGGAACTGACGATTCCGCCGCTGGGCGGCGACTTCGCCCTCGACCCGGACGCCCTGCACATCTGGCCGCGGGGCACCTCGATGATGATCGCGCTGCCCAACCCGGACCGCTCCTTCACCTGCACGCTCTTCTGGCCCAATGACGGTGTCGGCAGCTTCGCCGCGCTGACCGGCCCGGCGGAGATCGAACGGCACTTCACCGCGCACTACCCGGACGTGGTGCCGCTGGCCCCGCACCTTGTCGACGACTTCGAGCACAACCCGGTGGGTGTGCTCGGCACCGTGCGCTGCACCCCCTGGCAGGTCAACGGCAGGGTCGGCCTGCTCGGCGACGCGGCCCACGCCATCGTGCCGTTCTACGGCCAGGGCGCCAACTGCGCCTTCGAGGACGTGGTGGAGCTGGACCGCTGCCTGGACGAGTGCGCCGACGACTGGTCGGCGGCGCTGCCGCTGTTCCAGCGTCGCCGGCAGGAGAACGCCGAGGCCATCGCGACGATGGCGCTCACCAACTTCGTGGAGATGCGGGACAAGGTCGCCTCCCCGGTCTTCCAGACCCGGCGGCGGGTGGAGCACGCACTGGAACGGGTCCTGCCCGGCCGGTACGTTTCGCAGTACGAGCTGGTGTCGTTCTCCACCACCCCGTACGCGGAGGTGCGCCGCCGCGTGCGCCGACAGCACCGGGTGCTCGGGGCGGTCGTCGGCGGGGCCGCGCTGCTGGTGGTCGGCGCGATAGGCGCGGCACTGAGCCGAGGGAGGCGCGCATGACCGGCACCTGGGACCAGCGACTGATGGCCGGCCACGCGCCGGACGGCCCGCACCTGTTGCGCAACTTCGTCGCCGGCGAGTTCGTCGACGGCGGTGCGACCTTCGCCAAGGCCAGCCCGGTCACCGGCGAGCAGGTCTTCGAGGTGAACGAGGCGTCGCGGTCCACGGTGGACGACGCGGTGGCCGCCGCCCGGGCCGCGCTGCGCGGGCCGTGGGGCCGGATGGGGGAGCGGGAACGCGCCGAGGTGCTGCGCCGCGTCGCCGACGAGCTGGAGCGCCGCTTCGACGACCTGGTCACCGCCGAGGTCGCCGACACCGGCAAGTCCATCGCCCAGGCCCGCACGCTGGACATTCCACGCGGCGCGGCGAACTTCCGGGCATTCGCGGAGATCGTGGCGACCGCTCCCACCGAGTCGTTCACCACCGTCACCCCGACCGGCGGCCGGGCGCTCAACTACGCGCTGCGCAAGCCGGTCGGTGTGGTCGCCGTCATCGTGCCGTGGAACCTGCCGCTGCTGCTGCTCACCTGGAAGGTCGCGCCCGCCTTGGCCTGCGGCAACGCCGTGGTGGTCAAGCCCAGCGAGGAGACCCCCGCCTCGGCGACGGTGCTGGCCGAGGTGATGGCCGCCGCAGGCGTGCCCGAGGGCGTGTTCAACCTGGTGCACGGGTTCGGACCGGACTCGGCCGGGGAGTTCCTCACCCGGCACCCGGGCGTGGACGCGATCACCTTCACCGGCGAGTCGGCCACCGGCGGCGCGATCATGCGGGCCGCCGCCGACGGGGTGAAGGCGGTCAGCTTCGAGTTGGGCGGCAAGAACGCCGGCCTGGTGTTCGCCGACGCCGACCTGGACGCCGCGGTGGCCGGGTCGGTGCGGTCCAGCTTCACCAACGGCGGGCAGGTGTGCCTCTGCACCGAGCGCATCTACGTGCAGCGCCAGGTCTTCGAGGAGTTCACCGCCCGGCTGGCGAAGCGGGCCGGCGAACTGGCGTACGGCTGGCCGACCGACGAGGCCACCGCCACCATGCCCCTGATCTCGCAGCAGCACCGGGCGAAGGTGCTCGGGGCGTACGACCTGGCCCGGTCCGAGGGCGCCGAGGTGCTGATCGGCGGTGGCACCCCGACCTTCGGCGACGCCCGCGACGGCGGGTCGTACGTGCAGCCGACGGTGCTCACCGGCCTCGGCCCGGACGCCCGCACCAACCGGGAGGAGATCTTCGGCCCGGTGGTGCACGTGGCGCCGTTCGACACCGAGGACGAGGCGTACACCCTCGCCAACGGCACCGAGTACGGCCTGGCGGCGACCGTGTGGACCCGGGACGTCGGCGTCGCGCACCGGGCCGGGATGCGGCTGGACGCCGGGATCGTCTGGGTCAACACCTGGTTCCTGCGTGACCTGCGCACCCCGTTCGGCGGGGTGAAGGCGTCCGGCATCGGTCGGGAGGGCGGCGTGCACTCGCTGGACTTCTACTCCGAACTCACGAACGTCTGCGTGGACCTGTCGTGAGCGGTGGACGTGTGCTGATTCGAAGCGAGGGAGCAGGCATGGAAGCTGACATCGAGGCCGCCAACCGGGAGTTGGCCGACGCCCGCAGCACCGGCAAGCCGTGCGCGCCGCTCCGGGGTCGACTGCTGCCGGAGGGCGACATCGAGGCTGCGTACCGCGTGCAGCAGCTCCAGTCGCGGGCCTGGCAGGGTCGTGGTGAACGCCGGGTCGGCGCGAAGATCGGGCTGACCTCCCGGGCGGTGCAGGAGACCTTCGGGGTGTTCCAACCGGACTTCGGCATGCTCACCGACGCGATGGCCGTCGGCGACGGGGTGGAGGTGCCCATCGACCGGCTGCTCCAGCCTCGGGTCGAGGCGGAGATCGCGTTCGTGCTGGACAAGGACCTCCTGGACCCGCAGATCACCACTGTCGACCTGATCCGATCGGTCGACCACGTGCTGCCGGCGATCGAGATCGTCGACTCCCGGATCGCCGGCTGGGACATCTCCATCGTGGACACCGTCGCGGACAACGCGTCCAGCGGGCTCTTCGTGCTCGGCACCACGCCGCGTCGGCTCGCCGACGTGGATCTGCGGCTGTGCGGGATGGTGCTGGAGCACGCCGGCGAGCCGGTGTCGGTGGGCGCGGGCGCGGCCTGCCTGGGCAACCCGCTGCACGCCCTGCAGTGGCTGGCCGGCACCCTCGCCCGCGCCGGTGACCCGCTGCGCGCCGGCGACGTGGTCCTCTCCGGGGCGCTCGGTCCGATGGTGCCGGTCACCCCCGGTGCGGCGTACGAGGCCCGGATCTCCGGCCTCGGCTCGGTGCGCACCTGCTTCAGCAAGGGAGGCAACAAGTGAGCGCGAGGAGTGAGCTTGCGAGCCCCGCAGTCGCGAACAACAGCGGCGCAGTGACCATCGGTGTGGCGGTGCTTGGATCCGGGAACATCGGGACCGACCTGATGATCAAGGTGTTGCGGCTGAGCGACAGCCTGCGGATGGTGGCGATGGCGGGCATCGACCCGGCGTCCGACGGTCTGGCGCGTGCTCGCCGGCTCGGCGTGGCCACCACCGCCGAGGGTGTGGACGGGCTCGTCGCGATGCCCGAGTTCGCCCACGTGGAGCTGGTGTTCGACGCCACCTCGGCCGGCGCGCACCGACGCCACGACGAGGTGCTGCGCGCCCACGGACGGACGGTGGTGGACCTGACCCCGGCGGCGCTCGGTCCGTACGTGGTGCCGCCGGTCAACCTGGACGAGCACCTGCACGAGCCGAACGTCAACATGGTGACCTGCGGCGGGCAGGCGACGGTGCCGATCGTCGCCGCGGTCCGCCGGGTCACCCCGGTGGCGTACGGGGAGATCGTCGCGTCGATCGCGTCGAGGTCCGCCGGGCCGGGCACCCGGGCCAACATCGACGAGTTCACCGAGACCACGGCCCGCGCCATCGAGGTGGTGGGCGGTGCCGAGCGGGGCAAGGCGATCATCGTGTTGAACCCGGCGGACCCGCCGCTGCTGATGCGGGACACCGTCTACTGCCTCTGCCCGGACGTCGACGCCGACCGCGTCGCCATCGCCGCCTCGGTCGTGGAGATGGTGGCGACCGTGCAGGAGTACGTTCCCGGTTACCGGCTCAAGCAGGACGTGCAGTTCGACCGGGTCGAGGCGTACCTGCCCACGTTCGGTCGGCGGCTCACCGCCCTGCAGGTGTCTGTCTTCCTGGAGGTCTCCGGTGCCGGGCACTACCTGCCCGCGTACGCCGGGAACCTGGACATCATGACCTCCGCCGCGCTGCGCACCGCGGAGCGGCTGGTCGCAGTGCGTTCTTCGGAGGTGGCCGCGCCATGACCGACCTGTACATCCAGGACGTGACGCTGCGCGACGGCATGCACGCCATCGCCCACCAGTACACAGTCGACCAGGTACGCACCATCGCCGCCGCCCTGGACGCGGCCGGGGTGGCCGCTATCGAGGTGGCGCACGGTGACGGCCTCGCCGGTTCCAGCGTCAACTACGGCCACGGAGCCGCCAGCGACGCCGAGTGGATCTCCGCGGCTGCCGAGGTGCTGACCACGGCCAAGCTGACCACCCTGCTGTTGCCGGGCATCGGCACGATCGCCGACCTGAAGGCCGCCAAGGCGCTCGGCGTGACCAGCGTCCGGATCGCCACCCACTGCACTGAGGCGGACATCTCCGCCCAGCACATCTCCTGGGCCCGCGAGAACGGCATGGACGTGGCCGGGTTCCTGATGATGTCGCACATGAACGATGCGGCCGGGCTGGCCGGTCAGGCCAAGCTCATGGAGTCGTACGGGGCGCACTGCGTCTACGTCACCGACTCCGGCGGCCGGCTGCTGATGTCCGACGTGGCGCAGCGGGTCGACGCGTACCGGCAGGTCCTCGCCCCGGAGACGCAGATCGGCATCCACGCCCACCACAACCTGTCGCTCGGGGTGGCCAACAGCGTGCTCGCCGTCGAGCACGGCCGGGTCACCGGCTCCGCGCCGGCCGGCCCCGACGCGGTGCACGGCCGGACCGTCCGCGTCGACGCGTCCCTCGCCGGCATGGGCGCCGGGGCCGGCAACGCCCCGCTTGAGGTCTTCGTCGCGGTCGCCGAGTTGCACGGCTGGAAGCACGGCTGCGACGTGTTCGCGCTCATGGACGCCGCCGACGACATCGTCCGCCCGCTCCAGGACCGGCCGGTCCAGGTGGACCGGGAGACCCTCTCCCTGGGGTACGCCGGGGTCTACTCCAGCTTCCTGCGGCACGCCGAGCGGGCCTCCACGAAGTACGGCGTGGACGTCCGGTCGATCCTTGTCGAGCTGGGCCGCCGCCGGATGGTGGGTGGCCAGGAGGACATGATCGTGGACGTGGCACTCGACCTGGCCGGCAAGGAGGAGCAGTCATGATCGGCGTGGACATCGCGGGGATCGCCGACAAGCTGGGCGCGGCGGCCGACACGGCCACCGCGATCCCGCAACTCGCGGCCGAGACCGGCTTGGACGTGGACACCGCGTACGCCGTGCAGGCCGCGCTGCTGCAACGCCGGCTGAGCGCGGGTGAGCGGCTGGTCGGGTTGAAGATGGGCCTCACCAGCAGGGCGAAGATGGCCCAGGTCGGCGTGGACGAGGTGATCTGGGGGCGGCTCACCGACGCCATGCGGGTGCCCGACGGCGGTGCCGTGGATCCGACCGCGTACATCCATCCCCGGGTCGAGCCGGAGGTGGCGTTCCTGCTGGACCGGCTGCCCGAGCCGGGCGAGCCGGTCGGCGACTTCGCCACGGCGGTGCGCGCGGTCGCCCCGGCCATCGAGTTGATCGACTCCCGGTACGCGGACTTCCGCTTCTCGCTGCCGGACGTGATCGCGGACAACACCTCGGCCGCCGCCTTCGTGATCGGGCCGTGGTCGGCGGTGCCGGCGGGGCTTGACAACCTGGGCGTGCTGCTGGAGGTCGACGGGCGGGTGGCGCAGGTCGGCTCGACGGCGGCGATCCTCGGTGATCCGCGCCGGGCGCTCGACGAGGGCATCCGGCTGGCGGGTCGGCACGGGGTGCGGTTGGAGTCCGGTTGGGTCTTCCTGGCCGGTGCCGCGACCGCCGCCGTTCCGCTACGTCCCGGTGCCCATGTCCGTGCCGTCGTCGAGAAGCTCGGCACGGCCTCGCTGCGGGCGTCGTCGTGACCGCGCGGGTCGTCGCCGGGAAGGCCGTCCCACGGGGGGCTTTTCCGCACGTCAAGGTGGCGGGCGGGTTCGTCTTCGTCTCCGGTACGTCGTCGCGGCGGCCGGACAACAGCTTCGCCGGTGTGTCCGTGGACGAACTCGGCACGACCAACCTCGACATCCGGGTGCAGACGCGGGCCGTGATCGAGAACGTCGGGGACCTGCTGCGGTCGGTCGGCGCGGACCTCGGCGACCTCGTCCAGGTGACGTCCTACCTGGTCAACATGAACGACTTCGGTGGTTACAACGAGGTGTGGGCCGAGTTCTTCGACGCCTCCGGACCGACCCGTACGACGGTGGCGGTGCACCAGCTTCCGCACCCGCACCTGCTGATCGAAATCCAGGCCGTGGCCCTTCTTCCCTCGGGAGGTCAGTCGTGAGTGAGATCGCCGAGCCGTTCAGCTTTCCGGGCTGGATCGCCGACAACCAGCACCTGTTGAAGCCGCCGGTGGGCAACAGGGAGATGTTCCCCGGCGGGGACGACTTCATCGTGATGGTGGTGGGCGGCCCCAACCAGCGCACCGACTTCCACGTGGACCCGTACGAGGAGTTCTTCTACCAGGTCAAGGGCAACATGCACATCAACCTGGTCACCCCGGAGGGGCCGCGTACGGTGCACGTGCGCGAGGGGCAGATGTGGATGTTGCCGCGCAACACCCCGCACTCGCCGCAGCGGCCGGAGGCCGGCTCGATCGGTGTGGTCGTGGAGCGGGTCCGTGAGGAGGGCACGCTGGAGACCTTCCAGTGGTACTGCTCCGAGTGCGGCAACAAGGTGCACGAGGTGGAGTTGCAGGTCCGCGACATCGCCGCCGACCTGCCGCCGGTGTTCCAGGCGTTCTACGCCGACGAGGCGGCGCGTACCTGCGCCAACTGCGGCACCCTGCACCCGGGTAAGGGCTGATGCCGGCAGGCGTGGTCGACGTGCACACGCACGTCGTACCCAAGGGTTGGCCGGACCTCGGCGCGGCGTGCGGTGGGTCCGGTTGGCCGTGGTTGCGGGTCGACTCCGAGCGGGCCGCCATGATCATGGTGGGGGAGACGGAGTTCCGCCCGGTCGGCGCCGAGTGCTGGGACGCGTCGCGCCGACTTGCCGACATGGACGCCGACGGCGTGGCCGTGCAGGTGGTCTCACCCACGCCCGTCTTCTTCAGCTACGACCGTCCGGCCGACCAGGCGGTGAAGGTAGCCCGGATCTTCAACGACCTGACCCTCGAGGTCACCGCGGCCGGCGGCGACCGGCTGGTGCCGTTCTGCCAGGTGCCGCTCCAGGACCCGGACGCGGCCTGCGCCGAGTTGGATCGCAGCCTCGCCAACGGGCACGTGGGCGTGGAGATCGGCAACCACGTCGGCGACCGGGACCTGGACGACGCCGGCGTGGTCACCTTCCTCCAGCACTGTGCCGAGGTCGGCGCACCCGTCTTCGTCCACCCGTGGGACATGCCGGGCGGGCCGCGACTGGACCGCTGGATGGCCCGTTGGCTCACCGGGATGCCCGCCGAGACGCACCTGTCGGTGCTGGCGATGATCCTCGGCGGTGTCTTCGACCGGGTGTCGGAGACGCTGCGGATCTGCTTCGCCCACGGCGGCGGCAGCTTCCCGTTCTGGCTCGGCCGCGCCGACAACGCCTGGCACCGTCGTGGCGACCTGGTCCGGGGCGCGTCCGCCGGCCCGCCCAGCAGCTACCTCGACCGCTTCAGCGTCGACTCGGTGGTCTTCGCGCCGCCCGCGCTGCGGCTGCTCGTCGACACGCTGGGGGAGGACCGGGTGCTGGTCGGCAGCGACTACCCGTACCCGTTGGGCGAACGACCGGCCGGCGCGGTGGTCCATGCGGCCGACTTCCTCACCGACGACCAGCGCGCCAAGCTCCTGTCCACCAACGCTCTGCGTTTCCTGCACGGCTGAGCGCCCGCCTAGCTCTAGACGTGAGCAGATCTTGGACAGTTTCCGTCCGGCGCTGACGGAAACTGTCCAAGATCTACGGCTGGCTGGCTGGCTGGCTGGCCGGCCGGGCTGGCTGGCCGGCCGGGCTGGCCGGGCGGGCGGGCGGGCCGGGCGGGCGGGCGGGCCGGGCGGGTGGGCTTGCGTCCGGTTGGTCCGTTTCCGGTCGCCAGCGCGTGTCGGCTGCGCGGAGGGCTGACGGCCGGCAGGATGGCGGCATGGCCGAGCCGCACGACCTGACCGCGTTGGAGCAGGCCGCCGCGATGACCTGCGGCGAGCTGTCAAGCGTCGACCTGGTCGAGCACTCGCTGAACCGGGTGGCAGCGCTCGGCGACACCGTCGGCGCGTTCGTCACCGTCACCCCGGACCTCGCCCGGCAGGCCGCGCGCGCCGCCGACGCGGTGCCCGTCGAGGAGCGCGGCCCGCTGCACGGGGTGCCGACCGCGATCAAGGACCTGACGCTCACCGCCGGGGTCCGCACCACCTTCGGCTCGGCCGCCTTCGTCGACTTCGTGCCACCTGTCGACGCCGACGTGGTCCGGTTCATCAAGGCCGCCGGTCTGGTCAGTCTGGGCAAGACGACCACCTCCGAGCTGGGCTGCTCGCTCTACTCGGAGGGCCGGGTCGCGCCGCCGGCCCGCAACCCGTGGCAGTTGGCGTACACCGCTGGTGGGTCCAGCGGCGGCGCGGCGGCGGCGGTCGCGGCCGGGCTGGTCCCGATCGCCCAGGGGTCCGACGGCGGCGGGTCGCTGCGCATCCCGGCGTCGCTCTGCGGCCTGGTCGGCTACAAGCCCAGTCGGGGCCTGGTCTCCGGCGGGCCGGTCGGCTCCGGCGCGTTCGGCCTACCCATCAGCGGGCCACTCGGGCGGACGGTCACCGACGTCGCCGCGCTGCTCGACGTCATGGCGGTCCCGGTCCCCGGTGAGCCCTACCTTCCGCCGTGTCTGCCGTCCGGCGGCTACCTGGCCGTCGCGCGCCGGGCCGAGCCCGGCCCGCTGCGGATCGGCCGGTTCACCACGCCGATGCTCGCCGACGAGCCGGTGCACCCGGACTGCGTGGCCGCCGTGGACCGGGCCGCCGCGCTGCTCACCGCGGCGGGCCACGAGGTGGTCGAGGTGCCGCCGCCGCTCGGGCCGGCGGCGTGGCCGCTGTTCGAGATCCTCTGGTACGTGCTGGCGCTCGCCCCCGTGCCGCCGGAGCGGGAGGCGGAGCTGCTGCCGTTGACGCGGCTGCTCCGGGCCCGGGGCGCCGAGGTCTCGGCCGGCACCCTGGCCGCCACCCTCGGCGAGTTGCAGGCGCAGGTGCGGCTCGGCACCCGTCGCACCGCCGGCTGCGACCTGCTCCTCTGTCCCACCCTGGCCACCCCGCAGGCACCGGTCGGCTGGTTCACCGCCGACGCGGACCCGGCCGCCGACTTCGACCGGCAACGCCGATTCTCGCCCTACTGCGCCATCTTCAACGTCACCGGTGATCCATCCGTGTCCCTGCCGCTGGGCAGCACGACCGACGGCCTGCCCGTCGGGGTGCTGCTCACCGGGCGGTACGGGGACGACGCGCGGCTTATCGCTACCGCTGCGCAACTGGAAAACTCAAGTGACGGATGGGATCGGCACCCCGCAATCTGGCGGGCCGCCGACTCCGCTAACGTGAATGGCGACGGAGTCGGGCGGTCGGCAGCGTGATCGTCCATCCGACCCGGTTTTTCAAGGTCGTCCTTCTTCCGCCTGGGGGCGTTGGGATTGTCTGTTACCGAGACGTTGCTGGTCTTCGTCGGCATCCCGTTGGCCGCGGTGCTGGTCATCGCCGGCCTGTCGTACGCCGGTAGCCGTGGGGGTGCCACCGGCGGTGGCGGTGGCGCCAAGCGCTACCGTCCCGGCCGACCCTTCGACTTCACTCCGGTCTGGTTCCTGGGCCGCCCGGAGCAGCTGGCCGATTCGGCCGGCACCGCGCTGACGGCGGGGGCGCAGGCGCCCGCGTTGACCAGCCACAAGCTTGAGCAGGCCAGCGTCGAGGCGCCGGCCGGTGGAACCGGAGGCGCAAGTGACCGTTGGTGAGAAGCAGACCGGGTCGGAGAATCCACCCGAGGTGCTCGACGGGCCGTTCTCGACCCGCCAGCTGCTGCGCATCGACGAGGCGCTGCGGCTCGCCGACCAGGGCACCGGCCTGGTCTTCTCGGTCTTCGTCGGCGGTCTCGACGAGCCGATCCGCGAGCACGCCCAGCGGCTGCACCGGCAGCTCGCCGAGCCCGACAAGTCGGTGCTGATCGCGGTGTCACCCAACCAGCGTCAGCTGGAGATCATCACCGGGCGGTACGCCCGTAAGCGCATCCCCGACACGTACGCCAAGCTCGCCGCGCTCTCCATGGCCGGCGCGTTCAGCGGCGGCGACCTGGCCGGCGGCATCATCAACGGTCTCGACCAGCTCGCCAGTCACGCGGGTAAGGGCTGACCCACTCGTACGACGAAGCCCCGACCTGCTCGCAGCGGGCCGGGGCTTCGTCGTGTCAGCGAGGCCAGGCGGACGGGTCCAGTTTCATCGGCCACGGCTCGTCCACGTTCACCGGGTTGTCCGGGCCGAGGGTGCCCAACAGTTCGTAGTGTTCGCTCTCGCCAAGCCGATACCGGTAGACCACCGGGCCGAAGTCGCCCCGTTCGACCCGCCAGTAGTGCGGGATGCCCGCCTCGGCGTAGAGAGCGGGCTTGGTGAAGCGATCGTGGCGACGGCTCGTCGGAGACTCCACCTCGACAACGAGACTGACGCTCTCCGGTTGATGCCAACGCACACCACGGGGGGTGTTTGGCTTCAGCACGGTTACATCCGGAATCAGGTTGCCCGACGGTAGCCCCAGCCCGATCTCACGAATAACGCGCCACCCGTCCGGTGCCGTAGCCCCCATAGCCGTCCGAATATGGTCGGCCAGTTCGTGGTGATCGTCGTCGGCCGGTGGTGCCACGTGCAGGCTCCCATCGATGATCTCGTAGCGGTTTCCGTTCTCCGGCAGGTCGGACAGGTCCTGCTCGCGCCAACCCCGCTCCGGGGGCTGCCACTGGTAGGTCGGCTGCGCCATCAACTTCACCTCCTCTCGCCACCATAATGGCCCGGGCCGGCGTGGGTTCGCACCCACGCCGGCCCGGGCCGGGTCCTCGTCGGTCAGCTCTGCGCGGCGTCCTTCGCGCGGGCCTTCAACGCCCGCACCACGCCGTCGCGGCCCTCGGCGACCAGCCGACGCAGCGGGCCGGGGTGCCCGTCACCGGCCAGCCACCCGTCGGTGGCCGCCACCGTGTCGTCCTCGACCAGGTAGGCCGGGTAGGCCAGCTGGGCGAACTCCTGAGCCGGCTCGCTGTCCCGAGTGGCCCACACCTGCCCGACCGCGGCGAAGTACCGCTCCCGGTACGGGGCGACCAGCTCCACCTGTGCCGGGTGGGCGAAGCCCTGCAACAGCGCCCGGTGCCGCCAGTTGGGCAGCGCGTCCGGGCCGGTGAGCAGGGCCCAGACGGCGGCCTTGTTCTCAGCCGTGGGCAGCAGCGCGTGCGCGTACGCGGCCTCCCGCTCACCGCTGGCCGTGCGGTCGCTGCTCAGCTCCGCCTCGATCTCGGCGGCGTCGGCGGCACCATTGGCCACCAGCGCGGCGAGGACCGACCAGCGCAGCTCGGTGTCGACGGTAAGCCCGGCCGGCACCCCGGTGCCGTCCAGCCAACCGCGGAGCGTCGCCAGGTCGTCCTCGGAACGGACCGCCGAGGTGAACGCGCGAGCCCAGGCCAGTTGGAACCCGCTGCCCGGCTCGGCGGCGGCGAGGGCGTCCCGGGCGGTACGGGCCAGGTCGGCCCAGCCGGTCGGAGCCCAGGCCGGGTCGGCGTACAGCGTGAGCGTGGTGGTCGCCTGCCGCAGGGTGGCGGTGACCAGGTTGATGTCGGTCTCGGCGGGCAGCCCGCTGAGCGTCAGCGCCACGTAGTCCCGGGCGGACAGCTCGGCGTCGCGGGTCATGTCCCAGGCGGCGGTCCAGCACAGCGCGCGGGCCAGCGACGAGTCGAACCCGCCGATGTGCTGCACCACCGTCGCCATCGACCGGTCGTCGAGACGCAGCTTGGTGTAGCTGAGGTCGTCGTCGTTGAGGAGCAACACGTCGGCCGCCCGCACACCACGCAGCGGGGCGAGGTCGGTGTGCTCACCTGTCACGTCCAGCTCGTACCGCTCCCGGCGGACCAACCGCCCGTCGGTCAGGTCGTACAGGCCCACGCCGATCCGGTGCGTCCGCAGCGTCGGGTACGCCGCCGGCGCCTCCTGCCGTACCAGTACCTGCTCGTACGTGCCGTCCGCCCCGATGGTCACCTCCGGCCGCAGCGTGTTGACCTGCGCGGTCTCCAGCCACTGCGCGGCGAACTTGCGCAGCTCCCGACCGGATGCGGCCTCCAGCTCGCTGAGCAGGTCGTCGAAGGTGGCGTTGCCCCAGGCGTGCTTGGCGAAGTAGGCCCGCAGCCCGGCCACGAACGGCTCCTCACCGACGTACGCGACGAGCTGCTTGAGCACACTCGCGCCCTTGGCGTAGGTGATGCCGTCGAAGTTGACCTCGACGGCCTCCATGTCCGGCATCTCGGTGTAGACCGGGTGGGTGGAGGAGAGCTGGTCCTGCCGGTAACCCCAGTTCTTCCGGATGGACAGGAACGTCGTCCACGCCTCGGTGAACCGGGTCGCGTTGGTGTTGCACCAGTGGCTTGCCCACTCGGCGAACGACTCGTTGAGCCACAGGTCGTTCCACCAGCGCATGGTGACCAGGTCACCGAACCACATGTGGGCCAGCTCGTGCAGGATCGTGTTGGCCCGCTGCTCGTACTCGAAGTCGGTGACCTGGGAGCGGAACAGGTAGTGCGACTCGGCGTGCGTCACGCAGCCGAAGTTCTCCATCGCGCCGGCGTTGAAGTCGGGCACCCAGAGCTGGTCGTACTTCGGCAGCGGGTACCGCACGCCGAACTTCTCGTGGAAGAAGTCGAAGCCCTGCTTGGTGACCAGGAAGAGGTCGTCGGAGTCCAGGTACTGTGCCATCGACGCCCGGCAGAACGCGCCCAGGTCGATGCCGTCGTGGGTGTCGCGCACCTCGTGGTACGGCCCGGCGCACATCGCCGTGATGTAGGTGCTCATCCGCGGCGACTCGGTGAAGTGAATTGTCTTGAGCGCCTCGCCCGCCGGTTCCTCGCGCTGCACCGGCATGTTGGACACCGCCCGCCAGTGCGCCGGAACGGTGACGTGCCAGGTGTAGACGCTCTTCAGGTCGGGCTGGTCGAAGCAGGCGAAGACCCGCTGCGCGTCGGCGGTCTCGAACTGGCTGTAGAGGTACGTCTCGCCGTCCACCGGGTCGACCGTCCGGTGCAGACCCTGACCGCTGTTGGAGTAACCGAAGTCGGCGTCGACGACAAGGACGTTGTCGCTGTCCAGTCCGGACAGGGTCAGGCCCTTCTCGGCGGACCAGTCGGAGAGGTCGACGGGCGTGCCGTTGAGCGTCGCGGAGCGCACCGACTCGGCGGCCAACTCGACGAAGGTGCTCGCGCCCGGTTCGGAGCAGCGGAACCGCACCTCGGTCGTCGAGGAGAACGTGCGGCCGTCGGCCGCCAGCACGGCGCTGGACAGGTCCAGACTGATGTCGTACCCCGTCACGTTGAGCAGGCGTGCCCGCTCGGTCGCCTCGACCTGCGTCAGGTTGCGCACTCCCGGCACTGTTCGTCTCCATCCCACATGTCGCCGTACGCCCGGCGGCGCCCGTTCGCCTACCGCTCGTGACGGCTGGCCCGATTCGAGTCTTCCATGTACGGGCAGCCCGCGGTGGCCGAGGTCACGCTCTCATTCGGGTGCCGGTCGGTGCGCTGCGGGGTGAAGATTCTCCTGGGACGCCGACCCGCTGGCGCCACCCATCGTGAAGGGACCTCACCGTGACCGAACGTGTCACCGCCGACATGTGGTTCGACCCGGCCTGCCCGTGGGCGTGGATCACCTCCCGCTGGCTGCTCGAGGTCGAGCAGATCCGCGACGTGGACATCCGCTTCCACGTGATGAGCCTGTCCGTGCTCAACGACGGCCGGGACGAGCTGCCGGAGGATTACAAGGAGTTCCTGAAGACCGCCTGGGGCCCGGTGCGGATCTGCATCGCCGCCGAACAGGCGCACGGCAACGACGTGCTGCGGCCGCTCTACACCGCGCTCGGCACCCGGATCCACCTGCAGAAGCAGGCGCGGGGCCCGGAGCTGTACGTCGCCGCGCTCACCGAGGTCGGCCTGGACCCGGCGCTTGCCGCCGCCGCCGACAGCACCGACTACGACGAGGCGCTGCGGGCCAGCCACGAGGCGGGCATGCGCCCGGTCGGGCAGGACGTGGGCACCCCGGTCGTGCACGCGCCCGGCCCGGACGGCACGCCGGTCGCGTTCTTCGGCCCGGTGATCACTCCGGCTCCCAAGGGGGAGGCCGCCGGCCGACTCTGGGACGGCGTGCTGCTGGTCGCCGGCACCCCGGGCTTCTACGAGCTCAAGCGCACCCGCGAGCAGAGCCCGATCTTCGACTGACCGACGGCCACCGCGCCCTCGTCCATGCTTCGTCAGTGGCGTGGACGGGGGCGTTTCCGTTCGGCGGCCGAGGTCGGCGGAGACTCGTGGCGTCACCGGGAGGCAGGCGGCGTCGTTTCCCTCGGTGTCCGCCGCAGCGACCCGCAGGGCCGCGCGCCGCAGCTCGTGGAGGCAATCCCGATGGCCAAGCACCGTGCGTCCGGTGACGATCAGTTGACCTGGCAGGGGGTGATCGAGACTCCCGGCGCGGACTACTGGTCGGTCGACGACTCCCGCTGGCCGACGGTCCGCCCGGACCTGCCCGCCCATTTGGTGGACCTGCTCGCACCACCCATCGTGGTGGGCGTGGCGCGGGTCCCGGTGACCTCTCGGCTCACCCCGCCCGCCTCGGTGGACCCGCTGTCGTCGTCCGTCGACGTCGTGCCGGCGCTGCCGTCGCCCGTCGACGTCGTGCCGGCGCTGGTGCCGTCGGGGGCGGCACCTGCCGAACCGGCGCCCCCGCCGCCGGCGCCGGCACCTCCGCGCCCGGTGCCGACGCCGCCGCTGAGCCCGCGGCCCGTTCCGGGGCCACCCCCGGAGCGTCCCGTGCCGGGGCCGCCCGCGTCGCCCCGCCGTGCCCTGAACGCCGGGCCGATCGGGACCGTTCGGCGCGGCAACGGTGGGCCGGTGGGCGCGGGTAAGCACCGCCGGGGCACGTCCGACCGCGCTGGCTGAGCGGCCGGGCCCTTTCATCTGGTGGACGCCCAGCGGGTCCCCGTCGGCGGCCACACCGTCGCCGGTAGCGTCAGTGGGCATGACGGTCGTGCATCCGATCACCCGGGCCTGGGTCACCACTGGCGGCACCGGCGCGCAAAACTACGACGAGTTCGCCGACGACGCGGAGATCACCGCGATCATCGAGTCGAACCCGCACAGTGCTCTCGGCATCGAGATGCCGCACCGCGCCCCGCAGAGTCTGGGCACGTCGTTCCTCGACGCGCTACCGGACGCGGTGGCCCGCCTCGCCGAGGCCAAGGCCGACGGCAGTTACACCCCCGCCGAGCAGGTGGTGGTGCTCTACCGGATCACCGCACCGGGCGAGGAGCCGGCGTACGGGCTGTTTGCGATGGTGGACACCGACCAGATCTCCACCCGGGCGGACGAGCCGGGCCTGGTCATCCGCAACGAGGACGTCTTCATCGCCAAGGTGCGCGAGCGGGTGGCGCTCGCCGAGGCGCTGGGCCACCTACTGTCCCCCGTACTCCTGCTGCAGACCGGTCGGGGCGACGAGCTGCACGCCGCGCTCGCGGCGGCGACCGAGACGGCCGGCGCGCCCGCCGCGACGGACACCGACCAGGCGGGGCGCACGCACGCCATCTGGCTGCTCGGCCCCGGCCCGGAGCAGGCCACGCTCACCGCCCTCGCCGGCGGCGGGGAGCTGGTCGTCGCGGACGGCAACCACCGCAGCCTGGCCGCCCAGACCGGAGGGCTGCCGCGCTTCCTGGCCGTGGTCACCACGCCCGCGTCGGTGGCCATCCAGCCCTACAACCGGCTGGTCAGCGAGCTGACCACCACACCCGCCGAGCTGCTCGACCGGCTGCGGGCCGCGGGCGCCGAGGTCGAGCCGATCGACGGCCCGGTCGGCGTTCCGGCGGCCGGCGGCACCGTGCACCTGCACCTCGACGGCAAGGGGTACGCGGTACGCCTGCCCGCCACCGCCTCCGGCGACCTGGAAAACCTGGACCACGCCCTGGTCGAGCGGCTGGTGCTGCGCGACGCTCTCGGTCTCGACCCGGGTGACAAGCGGATCACCTACGTCGGCGGTGACTACCCGGCGAGCTGGCTCACCGGTGAGGTCGACGCCGGGCGGGCCGAGTTGGCCATCCTCATCGCGCCGGTGACCGTGGCGGACTTCGTCGCGGTCAACCTGGCCAGGGAGAAGATGCCCCGAAAGAGCACCTGGTTCACCCCGAAGGCGCGCGGCGGTCTGGTCGTCGCCGAGCTGCCGCACTGAGCGCCACCGCCACGATCGTGTGACGAACTCGGCTCGGGGACGCCCCTGTGACGTCCCCGAGCCCGGCCTGACAGACTGCCCGGTATGCGCGTCTACCTGGGATCCGATCACGCCGGTTTCGAGTTGAAGGTGCACCTGGCCAACCACCTGGCCATGCAGGGCTACGACGTGGTCGACGTCGGCCCGCACGGCTACGACCCGGACGACGACTACCCCACGTTCTGCCTGCACACCGGCGATCAGGTGGTGGCCGACGAGACGGGCCTCGGCGTGGTCATCGGTGGCTCGGGCAACGGCGAGCAGATCGCCGCGAACAAGGTCGCCGGCGTCCGCGCCGCCCTGGCCTGGAGCGTCGAGACCGCTCAGCTTGCCCGTCAGCACAACGACGCGAACGTGGTCGCGATCGGTGCCCGTCAGCACACCCTGGACGAGGCGACCGGCATCGTCGAGGCGTTCCTGAACACGCCGTTCTCCGGCAACGAGCGGCACGCGCGCCGGATCGCCCAGGTGGCCGAGTACGAGCAGACCCGGAAGCTGCCCGAGCTGCCCTGACCGGGCGGCGTTCAGCGCGGCGAGCGGGGCAGCTCCTCGCGGGGCACCCAGTTGCGACGGACGACCACCACCCGGGCCTCCGCCTCGGCCAGGTCGTCCTCGTCGGGGCGGGCCGCGTCCCGGGCTCGTAGCGCGGCGCTCAACCCCACCTGGGACGAGCCGGAGCCGACAAGCCCGCGCAGCCCGCGCTCGTTGTCGCGGTCGTCGCCAGTGTTCCTGCGCCGTGGTGGCGGGTCGGCACCGTCGTGCACGCCCGGCGTGCTGGCCGTCGGGGCGTCGGAACCCGCTCTGGCCGGGTCGGAGTCGGCGTGGTGGCGCAGCCGTCGCCGTCGTCGGTCGGGGTCACCCATCAGCCGACCGTACCGTGCCCGGGTGTGTTCCGCCGCTGTCGCGGGCCCCGCGTCCCGGCCGGGGTCGGCGACCGATTTGCCGGCTGGCTACCCTCGAATCCAGGCGGTGCTGTTGCCGTCGGTCAGGGGGAGGACGAGATGGCAGACCAGACGCAGCCGTGGGCGGAGCGGACCGTGGAGGTGCCACCGCAGGCCGGCGTCGGGGTGCCGCCGCAGCGCGACGGGTTCCGTCGGGGGGTCGCCCCGGTGGGTGAGCCGCGCACCCTGCGGACCGAGCCGTTCCCGGTGGTCGAGCAGGAGCCGACCGGCACCGGCTGGCCCGGTGGGCCGGTGCCCCGCCGCTCGCTGAGCTCGCGGATGGCGCAACTACGACGGGGCGGTGAGTGGAGCGCGGCGGCTGGCCTCTTCGCGTTCGTGTGCTGGGGCATCTGGGCGTTGTCCGGTCAGGGTGACCTGAGCGGCCCGCTGCTGGTGCTGGTGCTCAGCCTGCTGGTGGCGGTCGGCCTGTTCGCCCTGTTCCGGCTGGTCGGCAGGGTGGTGCTGGAGCGGCAGTTGGGCCGGGTCCGGCGCAGCGCCCGAGGTGCCCACCTGGCGACCGCGGTGTTCCTCGCCGGCCTCGGGGTGGCCTGGCTCCAGCAGACGGAGTGGGTCGTCTCGGCCTGGAACTGGATCTCCTCGAACTGACCGGGTGTGCACGGGCGGGCTGGTTCGTCACCGCCCGCCCGTGCACCCGGTCGTCTCCCCACCAGGCAAGGTTGCCGCTTACCCGGCCGGCCGCGGTTCATCCGTGGTCGGCCGGCCCGACTGGTGCTCGTTCGGGTCAGCGTCGGGGTTTGTGCGCTCGGACCAGGATGCGCTGGGCGTGGGCCACGAACGGGCCGTGCCGACGAATGTGCTCGTGCAGGTCGGCGAGGCGGGCCCGGTACCGGTCCACGGTGAAGTCCGGCACCGTCCAGATGACCTTGCGGAGGAAGTGCACCACCGCGGCGACGTCGTTGAAGGTGGTCGGCAGCGCTTCGTGCCGTAGCTCGTCGATGACCAGCCCGGCGGCTTGCGCGTCGGCGGCGGCGCGGGCCGGGCTGCGCTCGTCGCTGATCTCCCGGGGGCCGGTGAGGAACTGGGCCAGCTCCCGGTTCGAGCCGGGGCCGATCAGCTGGGCCAGGTACCGCCCGCCCGGGGTGAGCAGCCGGGCGATCTCGTCCCAGAGCACCACGTTGGGATGCCGGCTCACGACCAGGTCGAACGTCTCGTCGGGAAACGGGAACGGAGCGTCCTCGGCGACGTCGACAACCCGCACGCCGCGCGGTTCGAGGGCGCGCCGGGCCAGTCGAAGATTGGGCGGCCAGTGTTCGGTGGCCACCGTCATCGGCGGGAGTGCGGGCACCTCGGAGAGCACCTCGCCGCCGCCGGTCTGGATGTCCAGTGCGGCGCGGGCCACCCTCATCTGGGCGGTCATCAGTCGCAGATATCCCCAGGACGGCCGCTGCTCTGTCGCGCGGCCGTGGAACCAGGAGAAATCCCATCCGTCCACGGATGCGTCGGCACCTTCGCGGAGCAGATCCTCGAAGGTCGCCGTGTCCTGCATTGCGCCAGGCTGACAGGCCGCAGTGGTGATGGCAAGCGGAAGTGTTCCGTGTCGGCGCACTGTGCATGCAATGACTCCTGTCAGTGATCTGACACCGATTCCGAACGATCTTTCGGCGAGAATTCGTCACGTGGCGGATCTCCTTCGTTTCGAAACCGATCAGGGCGTCCTCCTCGTCGAGGAACACGCCGGCACCGACCTCGAACGGGTCGGTCTGCTCGACCGCATCCGCCCCGCCCGGCTGTCGCTCGAAACGGCGCTGGCCCACATCAAGCCCGCACTCGACGCGGCGGTGGGCGTGGCACAGGGGGTGTCGGTCCGCCCCGATCAGGTGGAGGTCGAGATCGGCGTCACCCTCACCGCGGAGGCCGGCGCCGTCCTCGCCCGCACCAGCGCGCAGGGCCACCTCACGGTCAAGTTGATCTGGACCTCGGGCGTCACCGCCCTGCCCGCAGCGGCTGAGGACGGGTCCGCCGCGCAGGAGCCCGCCGCGCATGACTGACCGCCCGGCCGGCCGTCGGTGGCCGCCGCTCCGGGTCGAGTGGTCGGCGGAGCACGGATGACCGGCACCCGGTCGCTCGCCGGCCGGGTACGGATACTCGCCGGCCACTCCCCGTCGGTCGTCGGCGCGGGCATCCAGCTGACCACCGACCTGGTGCTGACCTGCTGGCATGTCGTCGACGACGGCACCGGGCGGGACCAGCCCGGCTTGCTCGTCGACACGCCGAGTCAACCCGGCACCCGGGTTGCCGCCGAGGTGGTCTGGTCCAGGGGTGTCGGTCCGGCGGGCGACGGCGACCTGGCGGTCCTGCGCTGCGCAACGCCACTGCCGTCCGCCCCCGCCGCCCTTGCCGATCGCGGTGACGACGAGTTCGACGTGCGGATCGTGGGCTACCCGGTCAACACCCCGGCGTCCGTCCTGGTGCTGGCGCGGGCCGTCGGTCCGGTCGACGCGAGCACGGGGTGGCGCCAACTCGATCGGGTCTCCGCCGCCACCGCGGGAATCGACCGGGGCTTCAGCGGTTCCGGGGTGTACGCCTCGGACGGCGCCGTGGTGGGCATGGTGCTGGCCCGGGCGAGCGTCGGCCAGCAGTTGGTTGGCTGGATGCTGCCGGTCGGCAGGTGGTCCGACCTGCTGCCACCGGGTCTGCTGCCGCCCACCCTGCTGCCGCCCCGACCCCTGTCGGCCCTACCGCCCCGACCACTGTCGGCTCTGCTGCCTCGACCTCGGTCGGCTCCGGACCGGGCTGCGTCCGGGCCCGTGCCCGCGCCGCCCTCATTCGCGCAGAAGATGGCGCTGGCGCGTCTGCTGGAGGACATTCCAGTACTCCGGCACCCCGAAAGTCGTCAATTGGTCATTCAGTCCCTGCCACCGCAGATCGGTCGGATGGTGAAACCATTCGGGCCATTGGGTCTCGACATGTTCGCTCTGATTCGGACGGGCCTAGAATACGAGGACGGGATCGCGGCTCTCTATCGCGTTCTGCTGTTGACGGAGGGGTCGGCGAGTAAGCCACTGCAAGCCTTCCGCGACCTTGCCGAGAGCCTCGGTCTGCTGACGGGTACGGAGGACAATCGGTGACGACGCCCCGGATGCCGAGCGCTCAGGTGCAGGCCATCTGCGCCGCGCTGCTGTCGATGAGCTCGATCAACGACGGGAACACCCGTTCGCTCTACCTCGACGAGGTCGAGGGGGAGCTGCGCAAGCGACTGTCGGTGTCCCGGCATCCCGAGGTCCAGTACGACGTCTACCGCATCGTCCGGGCCTGCGCCCAGGAGCCCCGGGGTGTGCCGACCCTGTTGCAGGTCATCGGCGACTTCCACCCGGGCGCCAACGGGGTCACCGTCGCCCAGCAGGTCTATCTCTCCTGGCTCTTCGTGCAGGTGCTCGCGGACGTCCCTACCGACGTGTTGACCGGGGCCGTGGCGGCTGTCGCGGATGGTCAGCTGCCGCTGGACGACCTGCCGGCCCTGGTGGAGGCCGTCGGCTGGCAGCCGGTGGGCGACTGGCCGGTCCCCGCCGCCGTGGCGTTGGCGGGCCTGGTGCAGGCGGGCCTGGAGTCCGACGGCACGTCGGTGGAGCAGTGGCTGCGGGACGCCGCGACCGCCCTGCGCCTCACCGCCGCCGACCTCGACGACATGCGCGTGGCTGCGAAGGCGCACTGGACGTCGCTACGATCCCCGCACCAGGCGGCACCGGCCGAGGTCGGTGGAGAGGACCCTGAATCCGACATGCGCAGGACGATCATCATCGAGGAGACGACGCCCCAGCGATCCCGCACGCTGATCCGGGGCGGCGTTCCACCGCGCAACCTGTACTTCACCGGCCGGGAGAAGCAGCTCGTCGCGCTCGACGAGCTGCTCTCCTCACAGCACCGGGCCTCGGTGCTGCCGGAAGCGGCGCTGCGCGGTGTCGGTGGGGTCGGCAAGACCCAGCTCGCGGTCGAGTTCGCCTACCGCTACGCGGACCGTTACCAGCTGATCTGGTGGATGGCCGCCGAGGATCTCAGCGCGCTGCGGACCTCGATCGCGGCCCTCGGTGAGCGGCTCGGCCTGGCCGCGAGCGCCAGTCTGGAGCAGACCGTTCGTACGGTGCTCGACTCGCTGTCCACCAGTTCGCTCAGTTGGTTGCTCGTCTACGACAACGCCGACGACCCGCACGAGCTGGCCCCGCTGATGCCCTCCTCCAACCTCGTCGGTGAGCGCGGCCACGTCCTCGTCACCTCGCGCAACATGGCCTGGTCGGCGAGCGCCCTGACCCTGGACGTCGACGTGTTCACCCGGGCCGAGAGCGTGGAACTGCTGCTCAAGCGACGGCCGGCGACCACACCTGACGACGCCCGCCGGCTCGCCGCGGAGCTCGGCGACCTGCCGCTGGCCCTGGAGCAGGCCGCCAGTTGGCTGCTCACCATGCTGTCGTCGGTCGACGAATATCTCGTCGACCTCAAGGAGCACGCCCGGGAGTTGCTGGGTGAGGGGCAGCCCCGGCAGTACCGGGGCACGGTGTTGACCGTGGTGTCGATGGCGCTCGCCGCGGTACGCGAGCAGAACCCCGCCGCCGCGCAGCTGATCCAGATGCTCGCCTTCCTCAGCCCCGATCCGGTCCCGATGCGGCTGCTCTGGGAGGGGCGTCGCGCCGGCCTGGACGAACCGCTCCGCACCAACCTGCAGGAGCGCAACGACATCGCACGGGCCATCCGGCAACTGGCGTCGCTCGGGCTGGCGAAGGCGGACAATGCCGCCCGACAGGTGCAGGTGCACCGGTTGGTGCAGGCGGTCCTTCGGGAAGGGCTCGCCGAGCAGGGCGACGACACCGCGCTGACGAACGCCCGCCGGTTGCTCGCCGCTGCGAACCCCGGCTTCCCCGACGACCGCAGCACCTGGCCACGCCATGCGGACATCGCACCGCACGTGCGCGTCGCCGGCCTGATCCACGGTGACCTCGACTCCCGCCGAACGGCGATGGACCAGCTGCGCTACATCTACAACCTGGGTGACTTCGAAGGCTGCCGGGACTTCGCCGAGGAGATCCTGGCCGCCTGGGACCAGCCCGGCCCCGACGGCGAGCGCAGCGGCGACCCGCTGACCCTGCTGGCGATGCGGCGGTACGCGGACGCCCTGCGGCTGCTCGCCGACCCGCGCGCGGCCGAGTTCGGCCTCGAGGCGTTGGAGCGGATGCGGACGAGCCTCGGTGAGGAGCACGAGTACACCCTCGGTGCGGCGAACAGCGTCGGCGCCGACCTGCGACGGATCGGCGACTTCGCAGCCGCCGCCGACCTGGACCGGCGCAACCTCGACGTGCACCGCCGGGTGCTCGGCGACGGGCATCCGAGCACACTGCGGGTGATGAACTCGATGGCGATCAACCTTCGCCTGATCGGTGACTTCGCGGGGGCGTACGACCTCAACCTCGAAGTGGCACGGCACGCCGGTGCGGCCGCGGAGGACGGCACCTACGCGCTGGTGCTGGCCCAGGAGGCCCAGGCGCGCGACCTCTACCTGCTGGGCCGGTACGCCGACGCGCTCGAACTCCTGGACAGCTCCCTGCCGGTGCAGCGTTCGTTGCTCGGCGCGGAGCACCTCACCGTGCTGCGCGCCACCTGCATCCACATCGCCTGCCTGCGCAAGACCGGGCGGCTGGACGCGGCCGTGGCGGAGGGGGCGGCGAACTACCGGCTGGTGACCCGCCGCTTCGGGACCGACCACGTGCTGGCCGCCGAGGCGGGCATGACCTGCGCCAACGCCATGCGCGCGGCGGGCGACGCCACCCAGGCGTACGCGCTGGCCGCCCAGGGGCACGCCACCTTCCGCACCGTCTTCGGGGAGCGGCACCCGGTCACGCTCTGCGCCGCGGTCAACCTCGGGGTGATCCTGCGGGCGCGCAACTTCGACCGTGAGGCGCGGGAGTTGGGCGCGGCCACCCTCCAGGCGATGGGCGAGGTGCTACCGCCCACCCACCCGTACCTGTTGAGCGCGCGCTCCGCACAGGCGATCAACCTGGTCCGGTCGCACCGACTGGAGCAGGCGCAGCTGCTCTCCGAGGCGATCCTCGAGGACTCGCGGCGTCTGCGGGGGCCGGGGCATCCGTACACGCTCTACTGCGCGGTCAACGCGGCGGTCGACCTGATCGAGGTCGGCGAGGAGGCTCGTGGCCGCGAGCTGCTCGACGAGGCTGCCGCCGCGCTTGCGGCGATGTTCGGGCCGGACCATCCGGAGGTGGACGCCGCCCGGGGTCAGCGGCGCATCGAGTGCGACATCGAGACTGTCGGGCTCACCTGACGCGTCGGTCGGGTCCGTGCACTCAACCGGTGGTCATCGTCGGTCGACGCGTCCGCTCGGCTTCCGCGACCTCCCGCCGCCCGGCGGCGTCGGCCGACGCCGGGAGCGGTGCGGCCGCCAGCTGACCGATCCGTGCGGTCAGGTGGTCCACCCAGAGCCGCCCGGCCGAGGTGAGACCCGTGGCCCGGGCGAACTCGACCAGGGCGCGCTCCAGTTGTGCTCGTACCACCGCGAACCGCGCGGTGGCCTGCGCCGCCAGTTCCGGGTGGGCGCGCAGCGCGGCCCACACCTCGGCGACGGCCGTGAACGCGTAGGCGCCGTGCAGCAGCCCGCCGATCGGGCGCGGGTCGGGGCGCCAGGGTGCGAAGTACCGCGCCGGGTCGGTCGGTTCGTAGAGCTGAACCAGGCCGAGGACGACGTTGAGTGTGCTGTGTTGCAGCTCGTGCACCATCGTGACGGCCAGCTCCACCGGGTCGAGGTCGGCGTCGGCGGCGAACGCCCCGAAGGCGTCGGCGTGCGTGACGCTGTGCCCGCGCTCGGTGCCGCCGGCCAGCGGCACGAACGTGCTGATCCCGGCGGCCAGTTCGGCGGCGTGCGTCGGGGCGTACCCGACGAGGAGGTGCCAGGCGTGCCCGACGGACCGTTCCAGCTCCGCGGCCCGCGGTGGGGACAGTCGGTCGGCCACGGGCAGCCCGAAGCAGTCGCGGTAGGGGTCCAGGTCGTCGACGCGCAGGTCGAGGGTGAGCGACCTGTCGTTGAAGCGCCACCGGCGGGTGGGCGTCCACTGCGGCCCGGCCAGGTCGGTCGGCCGCACCTTCGTGCGGCCGCCGGGTCGGCGCAGCACCCCGAGACCCGGCACGGGCACCAGATCCGCACGAGGCGTGACCGGCACCGCCGCGTCCGACAAACCGCTGCGGGCGGCCGCCGCGAGTGCCACGAACGGGAGGTAGTCCGGTCGGCCGGTGGCGCCGCGCCGGACCCGGTCGATCGCCCAGACTGCCAGCCACGGGTGGTCGAGCAGCACGTCGGTGGCGGCGGAGTCGAGGCGGTGGGCGTGCCCGAGCAGGTGCGCCGACGCGGCCAGGGTGTCGTCGGTGTCGGCGAGGCTCTTGAGGACGAGCATCGTGCGGTTGCGGTGCGCGAGCCGCAGCGCGCCGATGGCAGCCGGGCCAGCCCGACCGCCGGCCAGACCTGTGAACTCCGACCGGGTCAGGTGGAGTCGGCGCCGGGGTCGAGGAAGCTGTTCCAGCCCGACAGGGTCGTCTGCCGGGGGGACTTCAGGGTCGCGACCAGTTCGTCGATCCATCGGGCCAGTTCCGGATCCTCGTCGCGTAGCAGGTGACTCAGGCCCTGCGTCAACACGTCGACCACGACGAGGTGATCAGGTGCGGGTTGCTCAGTCATCGATGTCCCGGGTTGGCGCGCAGGCGTGCTGACATGAAAACACGTCAACGTCTGTGATCACCATCGGCTTACCGCCCGGCACCCAGGGTGGCCGGCCGGGGCCCGTACCGCCGCCGGGCGCTCCCGGCTGCGGTACGGGCCCGAAGGTCAGTCGGTGGCCGCCTCGGCAGCGGCGTAGTCGCGGGCCACCCGGACCATCTCCACCAGCCCGCCGGCGTACTCCTGGGACTCGCCGTGCGCCTCGTCGAACGGTGGCTGGAAGCCGACGCCCTCCCACTGGCTGGTTGCCGGGTTCCACCTGTCGTTGCCGACCTCGAAGTCCCAGGCGAAGATGCCCAACTCGTAGTAGAGCTGGTCGGCCGAGTTGCCGGCGGCGGAGTAGAGCACGTCGGCGACCGGTCCGGTCTGCGACGGCCAGGTGACGGTGCCCCGCTCCTGGGCGATGGCGCCGACGATCCGCCGGGCGCTGTCGAGGAACAGCGTCGACTCGTCGATCGACGGTCGCGGCAGGGTGACCCTGCCGTCGGCCCGGTACGCCCCCGGCGGCCACATGAAGTACCCGCCGTAGGAGTGCACGTTCATCGCGAACTTGATGTTCGGGTGGTCCTGGGCGAGTGCGATCACGTTGCGGCTCTCCGCCTCGGACAGCTCGGCCGTGCCCGCGAAGTTGCCGGACAGGCAGTTGGCGCTGGCGCCCACGTAGCCGTCGAAGTACGACCCGACCGTGTAGTTGCGGTTGAGGTCGACGCCCCACGAGGTGCGGTTCTTCGGGTCGCGGGCCGCCCCGACGCAGTGGTTGACGAGGTTCTTGCGCTGGAAGTTGAAGTCGTTGAAGGAGTAGTTCGCGCCGTCCGGGTTGACCGTCGGGATGACGAAGATGTCGACCTGTTCCAGCAGCTCACGGGTGGCCGGGTCGGTCCGGGCGTTGGCGAGCATCCGCTCGGCGAACTCAAGCGTCACCAGCGGGGTGGCCCACTCCCGGGCGTGTTCCTGGGAGTACGCGAGCACCCCGACCCGGGAGCCGTCGCGGTGTACGCCGAGGCGCAGCGCCTGCACCGTCCACTGCCGTGCCGGCACCTCGGTGCCCTGGAGGCCGTCGTCGAGTCGGGCGGGGCCGGCGACGGGCATCGGCAGGCCGGCCGAGCCGTCCTCCACCGTGGCCCGGAAACGGTCCGGCTGCCGGGCGTTGATCGCCGCGGCGACCTCGTCGGTGGTGCTGACCGTCCTGCCCGCCGTGTCGGAGGCCAGCGACACGGTCAACACCCGGTCCCGGTAGCCCACGGTCAGTGGTCGGTTCGCCCGGCCCGGGTCGACGGTGCGCACCTGCACGCCGTTCATGTTCTGGTCGCCGAAGCGCACCGACTCGACCACCACCGCTGCCGCCGCCGGGTCGCCGAGGTACGCGGCAGCGGTGCGCCGGTATCCCTGCGTCCTGTTCGGTAGGTCGATCACCTCGACGAGGTCCCGGTACTGGCGGGCCAACCGCTTGATCCGCGCCTGGATGTCCACAGGCGTCAGGTACGCGTCGATGAAGTCCTTCTGGTAGCCGGCCGGCAGGGGCGGGGGCGTGACGTTCGGCCAGAGCGTCGGCGTGACCACGCGGCTGACCCCGCCGAGGCTCGAGGTGGCGGTCAACTGAACCGGCCGGCTCGGCACCGGCTGGGGAACGTTGTAGTGGTACTGGTACTCGCCGGAGTCCTCGAACCGGTACAGCGGGAACGATCCGGTGGCGCCGTCCGCCGTCCGCCAGCTGACGGTGATCTCCACGTCCGGGTCGTCGGTGGCGGTGGTCGCCACCTGGGCCTGGAGGAAGGTCTGCCCGTTCGTGGTCCAGTGGTACGCCTGCTGCACCTGGAGGGTGTCCACGGCGGCGGCGGTGGTCCGTTGGCCGGCGGCCGGCGTCCGCAGTCCGGCGGCGGTGCGGGCCTGAGCCGCGCGGACGCTCTCGGCGTAGTGCTGGTTCCCGTCCCCGGCTCGCTGGACGATCTGCGTGGCCGTCGCGCCCTGTGCGGTCAGTTCGGCGAGCTGCGCGCCGCTGAGCACCAGGTCGGCGAGGATCCGGCCGTCCCGTGCGCGGGGCCGGTTGGCCAGGTCCGCGCCGGTGGCGACGAGCCGGTCCAACTGGGCCTGGTCGCGTAGCTGGACCCGGACCAGCGCGGTCTCGGTGGCGCTCAGGGTGATCGGAGCGGCTGGGGCGGCAGGTGCCGCCGCCGCGGAGGCGGGATGGGACAACACTGCGCTGAACAGGATCACTGTGGTGGCGGCAGCTGTCCACCGTCGTCGGACGATCATGTGCCCTCCTGTGACGGACGTCGATGTGCTTGGTCCTTACACCAGTGCACAGATCGACACCTGTCAAGGTATGCGGGGGCGTCCTCGGCGGCCGTTCGGCGTTGATCCCTCGACATGTCCGCGAGTTCCGGAGCAACCCCCTGGGCCAGACCCCGCGTGACTACCTCGAAACGGGGATCGGAGGCCTGAATGAGCGGTCGCGACGAGGCGTTCGCCGAGTACTTCGCGCAACGGTCCGGTGCCATGCGCGGCACCGCGTACCTGCTGTGCGGTGACTGGCACCGTGCCGAGGACCTGGTCCAGACCACGTTCGTCAAGCTCTACCGGGTCTGGAGCCGGATCTCGCGGCACGAGGTGCTCGACAGCTACGTGCGGCAGATCCTGGTCCGGACCTTTCTCGACGAGCGTCGCCGCGGCTGGTGGCGGCGTGAACGGGTGGGTGGCGAGGACGCCGAGCGGGTGGCCCCGGCCGACTCGCCGGAGAGCCGACTGGTGCTGCTCCAGGCGCTGGCCCGGGTGGCACCGCGCCAGCGGGCCGTGCTGGTGCTGCGCTACTGGGAGGACCTGTCCGTCGAGGACGTCGCGGCGTTGCTGGAGTGTTCTCCAGGGACGGTGAAGAGTCAGGCGGCACGCGGGCTCGACACGTTGCGGGGCCTCCTGTCACCCACCTACAGCGGGATCGAGATGGGGGAGCGATGAACGAGGAAGACTTGCGCGCAGGGTTGCGCAGCGAGATGGCGGCCACCACCCCGCCACCACCATTGAGTACGCAAGCCGCGCTCGGCAGGGCGCGGCGGACGCAGGTGCGACGCCGCGCGGTGTTGGCGTCCCTCGGAACGGCGGCCGTGGTGCTCGCGGTCACCGGCTTCGCGGTTGTCGCCACTCCGGACGACCCGGTCTATCAGCCGGCGGGTCAGGGGTTGCTCGCTCCGGACGCGTCGGAGGAGACCAAGGAGGCGTGGCCGACCGGGCCGGACGGTCAACCGCAGGAGGACCGGACCGCGCGGGCCGGGTCCAGGTACGACCAGGGAGTCCACCTGCTCACCGAGACCGTCTCGATCGTGCCCGCCGGCTTCACCGCGCCGCAGGACCCGCCGGGCACGATCGATCCGATGCTGCGGACCCAGCAGGCGCAGTTCGAGAACAGGGTGAACGGCGTCGACGTGTGGAGCTACCTGACCTCGGTCGCGGTGGCGCAGGGCAAGGGCACCGGGCGCGTGGTCGTGGAGGTGCACGCCGCCGGCAACCCGTTGCCGGCCGAGCCGTGCGACCTGGCCCAGAAGTTCTGGGGCATGGGGGGCCAGTGTCAGGTCGAGACCGTCGGCGCGACGCGGGTGGGTGTGGTGGTCCGAGCTGACGACGACGATCGCCTCGACCAGTGGTCGGCGTACCGGCACCCGGACGGGGTGGTGGTGTTCGTGGCACAGAGCGTGCGGCTGGACGAGGGTTTTCAGGCGTTGACGAAGCTGCCGTTCTCCGTGCCGCAGCTGGCGGCGCTCGCGGTCGACGAACGGTTCCACCTGAAGTGACGCGGTGAACCGGCCTCGCCGGTTGGGTCCAGGTGCCGCGCCCACGCGGTCCACCTGGGCCTCGCCGCGCGTGAAAAAACCCTCCGACCTGGGCCGGAGGGCGTTGGAGCGGGCGACGAGAATCGAACTCGCGTAGTCAGTTTGGAAGACTGAAGCTCTACCATTGAGCTACGCCCGCGTGCATCCCACCGAAACGGAACGCGGCCCCTAGCGTACCCAATGCTGCTGCCCTACGCGTAACCGGTAACCGCCCCGCGGTGTCGCGTCGTCCGGGACCCGGCGGCACGGCGACCCAAGATCCGTGCAACATCCGGGATGTGGTGGCCTCGACGCGCGCGGAGACCACCACATCCGCGAAGTTGTGCGGATCTTGGCGGTACGGGGGTGCGGGCGGAATGGTAATTTTCGGGAGTTATGTCCGGGTGGCTGATGCCCCGGCACCTACTGAGGCGTGGCGACGGCATAGACTGCACGTCGCCACGGGGTGTGGCGCAGCTTGGTAGCGCACTCGCTTTGGGAGCGAGGGGCCGTGGGTTCAAATCCCGCCACCCCGACTGTCGTCCGCGGCCGGGCCGCGCCGGGTGCCGCCAAGGGCGGCCCCGGGCGATGCCGGAGCGTCAGGCCGGCTCGCCTACACTCGATGGGCTGAATCACGCCCAGACTCAACTGAGATCCGTCAAGGAGTACGCCTGTGAAGAGCACCGTCGAGACTCTGAGCCCGACGCGCGTGCGGCTCGCCATCGAGGTGCCGTTCGTCGAGCTCGAGCCGAGCCTCAAGAAGGCGTACCGGGAGATCGGTTCGCAGGTCCAGGTTCCGGGCTTCCGCCGGGGCAAGGTGCCGACCGCGGTGATCGACCAGCGGGTGGGCCGGGGCACCGTCCTCAACGAGGCGGTCCAGGAGGCCATCCCGGAGAACATCCTCGCCGCGGTGCGCGAGCACGACCTCAAGACGCTGGGGCGCCCCGAGGTCGAGATCACCGAGTTCAACGACGGTGACTCGCTGAACTTCACCGCCGAGGTCGACGTCCGCCCGGAGATCACCATCCCGGACGCGAGCACCATCGAGGTGACCGTCGACGAGCTGCAGATCGACGAGAGCGAGATCGACGAGCAGGTGAAGAACCTGCGCGAGCGGTTCGCCACCCTGAAGACCGTCGAGCGGGCTGCCGCCGAGGGCGACTTCGTCCAGATCGACCTCAACGCCACCGTCGACGGCGAGGACGTGCCGGGCGGCCAGGCGAGCAACATCTCCCACGAGGTGGGCAGCAAGCAGCTCCTCCCGGGCCTGGACGAGGCCGTGGTCGGTCTCGCCGCCGGCGACGACACCACCTTCACCACCCAGCTGGTCGGCGGCGACTTCGCCGGTCGGGACGCCGAGGTGGCGGTGACCGTGCGCACGGTCAAGGAGAAGGAGCTGCCGGAGCTGAACGACGAGTTCGCCCAGATGGCGAGCGAGTTCGACACGATCGAGGAGCTGCGGGGCGACCTGCGGGCTCGGGTCACCCAGGGCAAGCAGGTCGAGCAGATCTACGCCGCCCGGGACAAGGCCCTGGCCCAGCTGGTCGAGGCCGCCGAGATCCCGGCCCCGGAGGGTGTCGTCCGCGAGGAGGTCGAGAGCCGTAAGCAGGCGATGGTCGACCAGCTCGAGCGGATCGGCGCCTCGATGGACGAGTACCTCGCTGCCGAGGACAAGACCGAGGAGCAGATCGACGCCGAGCTGACCGAGGCGGCCACCGAGGGCGTCAAGGTCCAGCTCCTGCTGGACACGCTCGCCGACGCGGAGGACGTGCAGGTCTCCGACGACGAGTTCGGGCACGAGATCGTGCACCGGGCGCAACGTGCCGGGATGGCCCCGCAGCAGTACTACGACCAGCTGGTGCGCTCCGGCGCGGCCGCCGCGGTCTTCGGTGACGTGCGGCGGGGCAAGGCGCTCGCGGCCGTCATGGAGCGGATCACGATCAAGGACGCGGCCGGCAACGGGATCACCCTCGACGCGCTGCGCGCCGCCAACGAGGCGGAGCACAACCACCAGCACTGATCGTCGGGTGCGGCCGCCGTCCGCCGCTCAGCGGCAGACGGCGGCCGTTTCCCTTCCCGGGTACGCGCCGGGCAGCAAGCACTGCCGGGTACGCCCGGAAGCCCGCGCCGCGGGTACCCCGACACAGCTGCGCTGAGAGCGAACAGTGCCCCGACCGGGACTCTGCCGCCCCGCACAGCGGTTAGTGTCGGGAAAGACGGTACGGAGAGCGAAGGGCTGCCATGACCGACATGCACATCCCCAAGAAGTCGCTCCGGGCGATTGACGCGCGCGGTGGCGACTCCATTGGCAACCTCGACGACTCGGTCTACAACCGGTTGCTCAAGGAACGCATCATCTTCCTGGGCAGTGAGGTGACCGACCAGGTCGCCAACCGCATCTGCGCGCAGCTGCTGCTGCTCGCCGCGGAGGACCCGGACCGCGACATCAACCTGTGGATCAACTCGCCGGGTGGCTCGGTCTACTCCGGCATGGCGATCTACGACACCATGCAGTTCATCGACAACGACGTGTCGACCGTGGCGATGGGCATGGCTGCCTCGATGGGCCAGCTGCTGCTCTGCGCGGGCACCAAGGGCAAGCGGTATGCCCTGCCCCACGCACGGATCATGATGCACCAGCCGTCCGGTGGTCTGGGCGGCACGGCGTCCGACATCGCCATCCAGGCGGAGCAGATGCTCTACACGAAGCGGATGTTCCAGGAGCGGGTCGCGCACCACACCGGCCAGAGCCAGTCGCAGATCGAGGCCGACTCGGACCGGGACCGTTGGTTCACCGCCCAGGAGGCCATGGACTACGGCTTCATCGACAAGGTGATCATCGGGGCCGCACAGGTTCCGGATGGCGCCGGGACCCTGAGCTGAGGAGCTGACGATGACCGACCTGAGCCTGCCGCCCCAGTTCGCGGCCGTGCACAACCGCTACGTGCTGCCGTCGTTCGTCGAGCGCACGTCGTACGGGGTCAAGGAGTCGAACCCGTACAACAAGCTCTTCGAGGACCGGATCATCTTCCTCGGCGTCCAGGTGGACGACGCGTCGGCGAACGACGTGATGGCCCAGCTGCTGACGCTCGAGGGCACCGACCCGGACCGCGACATCATCATGTACATCAACTCGCCGGGTGGGTCGTTCACCGCCATGACGGCGATCTACGACACCATGCAGTACGTCCGTCCGGACATCTCGACGGTCTGCCTCGGGCAGGCGGCGAGCGCGGCGGCGGTGCTGCTCTCGGCGGGCACTCCGGGTAAGCGGATGGCCCTGCCGAACTCGCGGATCATCATCCACCAGCCGGCCACCGAGGGCGGCTACGGGCAGGGCTCGGACATCGAGATCCAGGCCCGGGAGATCCTGCGGATGCGCACGCAGCTGGAGGACATGTTGTCCCGCCACTGCAACCGCCCGATCGAGCAGGTCCGCAAGGACATCGACCGTGACAAGATCATGACGGCCGAGGAGTCCAAGGAGTACGGGCTGGTCGACACGATCCTGACCAGCCGCAAGAAGGGTCTGCTGGCGGCCAACGCCGCCCGCTGAGCAGTACCGGGTCAGAGGTTGGCCGGGGCTTGAAGTTCCCGGCCGACCTCTGACACACCCGTTTTGGGGGTCGGAGAATGCCCCGCCAGCGGGTAACGTCGGGTCCGTACCGCTTCGCCGGTCGGGCCGGCGCAGCGAACCACACCGGGCGGCGCGCAGCGTCCGCAGGTCAGGGCCGGGACTCCGGCCGACGAGTGCAGGGAGAACGTAGGTGGCACGGATCGGTGACGGCGGCGACCTACTGAAATGCTCCTTCTGCGGCAAGTCGCAGAAACAGGTCAAGAAGCTCATCGCGGGCCCAGGGGTCTACATCTGCGACGAGTGCATCGATCTCTGTAACGAGATCATCGAAGAGGAGCTGGCCGAGTCCGGCGAGGTGAAGTGGGAAGAGCTTCCCAAGCCGATGGAGATCTGCCAGTTCCTCGACACCTACGTGGTGGGTCAGGATCAGGCCAAGAAGGCGCTCGCCGTGGCGGTCTACAACCACTACAAGCGGATCCAGGCCGAGGCGGCTGGCGCGCCGGGCTCCGGCAGTGACGCCGTCGAGCTGGCCAAGTCCAACATCCTGCTGCTGGGCCCGACGGGGTGCGGCAAGACCCACCTGGCGCAGACGCTCGCCCGGATGTTGAACGTTCCGTTCGCCATCGCCGACGCCACCGCGCTGACCGAGGCGGGCTACGTGGGCGAGGACGTGGAGAACATCCTCCTCAAGCTCATCCAGGCTGCTGACTACGACATCAAGCGCGCCGAGACCGGCATCATCTACATCGATGAGGTCGACAAGATCGCCCGGAAGTCGGAAAACCCGTCGATCACCCGGGACGTCTCTGGCGAGGGCGTGCAGCAGGCGCTGCTCAAGATGCTCGAGGGCACGGTGGCAAACGTGCCACCGCAGGGTGGCCGTAAGCACCCGCACCAGGAGTTCATCCAGATCGACACCACGAACGTGCTGTTCATCTGTGGTGGTGCGTTCGCCGGCCTCGACCAGATCATCGAGTCCCGCACCGGGCAGGGTGGCACCGGCTTCGGTGCCCGGCTCCGGTCGGTGTCCGAGCGGTCGACCGACGACATCTTCAGCCAGGTCATGCCGGAAGACATGCTCAAGTTCGGGCTGATCCCCGAGTTCGTCGGCCGGCTGCCGGTGATCACCAACGTGCGCAGCCTGGACCGCAGCGCCCTCGTCCGGATCCTCACCGAGCCGCGCAACGCCCTGGTCCGTCAGTACCAGCGACTCTTCGAGCTGGACGGTGTCGAGCTGGAGTTCGACGAGGCGGCGCTTGAAGCCATCGCTGATCAGGCCATGCTGCGGGGCACCGGCGCCCGTGGTCTCCGGGCAATCATCGAGGAGGTTCTGCTCTCCGCGATGTACGAGGTGCCGAGCAACCCCGACGCCGCCCGCGTGCTGATCACCCGCGAGGTCGTCCTGGAGAACGTCAACCCGACGATCGTGCCGCGCGAGTTCACCGGGCGTCGGGCTCGGCGCGACCGCGAAGAGAAGTCCGCCTGATCCCTTCCCGCGTCACGCCGGCCGTTCGATCCTGATGCGGCCGGCGTGATCGTGTGCGGCGTACCGTGTCCGTGCACCGGCGTGGGCCGGACCGTGACGCTGTCCGTGAACGGCCTTCCAGCCGTACCCTTTGCTCATGCGTGTCGCCGTCTGCCAGCTGAACGCCCGGGACGACCGTAAGGCCAATCTGGCGGCCGCGGAGGCCCTACTGGAGCGGGCCGCCGCCGGCGGCGCGGATCTCGCCGTCCTCCCGGAGTACGTCGACTACCTCGGCCCTGCCGCCGGGCTGCCCGAACCGGAGCCGGTCGACGGGGAGGTGGGCAGCTTCTTCGCCGGGGTCGCCCGCCGTCTCGGGATCTGGCTGGTGGCCGGCTCCTTCCACGAGGCCGGCCCGGATCCGGACCACACCTGGAACACGTCGCTGGTCTTCGACCGTTCCGGCAGTCTCGCCGCGAGCTATCGCAAGATCCACCTGTACGACGTGGAGATCCCGGGTCGGGTCTCCTACCGGGAGTCGGCGAGTGTCGCGCCTGGTGCGCAACCTGTGGTGGTCGACGTCGAGGGGCTGCGGGTGGGTCTGTCGATCTGTTACGACCTGCGCTTCCCCGAGCTGTACCGACTGCTCGCGTCCGATGGTGGCGCGCAGCTGCTGGTGGTGCCGGCCGCATTCATGATGCACACCGGCCGGGACCACTGGGAGGTCCTGCTGCGGGCCAGGGCCATCGAGAACCAGTGTTTCGTGGCGGCGGCCGGCCAGACCGGCGACCACGAGCCGGGCCGCACCTGCTTTGGCCGCAGCATGGTGGTCGACCCGTGGGGGACGGTCATCGGTCAGGTGCCGGATGGGCCGGGGGTCTCCGTCGTCGACCTGGACCTCGATCGGCTCGACGCGATCCGCGCCGAGCTGCCCAGCCTGGCCAACCGCCGGCTCTGAGTGCCTCACCCCTCGAGCAGGACGCCGATCACCGCGAACCCGGCGATGGCTGCCGCGGTGACCAGCAGCGCCGTGGTCATTCGCGATCTGCCGCGCCGGGCCAGGCGTCCCACCGAGAGCACGAGGACGACAAGCACGACCGCACCGATCACCACCTGCCAGAACGGCCCGATGAGACCGAGCAGCGCCTGCTCGGCGAACACCTTGGCGCCGTGCCCGGACTCATCCATGTCTGACACTCTGGCACGTCGAGGCGGCCCGCGTCCTCGGCTGCGGCCAGGACCGGGGGGAGTGGCTCGGCCAAACCAGTGATGAACCCTGATTTGCCTTCTCCGGGCCGTCCGCGTAACTTTCTCTCTGCACGGGGGAGGCCGGACAAACCGGCCGAGAACGGGCGCCAGGCTCGTGGCGGGAACGCCGAGCGAGACTGAGGATCGGGCGGTGCGGAACACTCCGGAAACGGGGTTGCGAACGCGAAGCCGACCGGGTAGAGTTCTGAAGCCGGCAGGAGCCGGGCGGGTGGCCGCGAAGCGGCGATCGGCCGGTCTGCGGTTTCCCACGACAGAAACGAACGTCGGCAACGACGTGCGTCATCGTGGACTCGAGCAAGCACCACAATATCCGCATGTCGGGTGAAGCACGACGAACCGCGAAATAGTGGTTTGACACGGCGGAAACGAGCGGGTAACGTAGTAAAAGTGCCTGGCGCTGAAAGCGGCGGGGACGTGGTTCGGAAAGCCCCGGTTGGGGGCCT
>NZ_JBEZGM010000031.1:0-70240 GCF_040649995.1 Micromonospora sp. NPDC048835
CCGTTGCACCGCTCCTGTCGGTGCGCCCCCGGGGGGCTTCCCCCCGGGGGGCGGCGCCCGTTGTCACCCGGCCCCCGCCACTGTCATCGTCTCGCGGGGTCAGCCGGCCAGGCCGGCCACCGGGGTCGGGTCGAGCACCACGGTCGCCGAGGCGGACTGCGGAGGTACGCCCGGGTCGGTCGGCGCGTCGGTGTACTCCGCGACGAACACCGCGGTCAGGTTGTCCGCGCCGCTGTGCCCACCGTCGAGGAAGGTGGGGATGCTTCCGGTGCAGCCCGTCGACGTGGACAACGGGTGCCCGTGCTCGTCGTGCCCGAGCACGTAGGTGACCTTCACCCGGGAGCAGTCCACCGGCAGGTCGTCGGTGACCTTCACCTCGTACGCGACCGTCTGCCCGAACTGGAACGGCTGACCGGCCTCCGGGGCGACGAACTCGACGATCGGTGCGGTCGGCCCGACCACGAGCGGCAGGGTAGCCGAGGCGGACCGTCCGGTCCGGTCGGTCACCTTCAGCGTCGGGTTGTACGAGCCGTTCTCCGGGAACGTCCAACTCGCGTTCGGAGCGGTGCTGTCCACCGAGCCGTCCGCGTTGAAGTCCCACGCGTAGCTCAGCTTGTCACCGTCCGGGTCGGTGGTGCCGGCGCTGGAGAACGCGACGGTCAGCGGGGCCTGCCCGACGGTGGGCGTACCGCTGATCTTCGGGATCGGGGTCCGGTTGCCCCGGACGAAGTCGATCCGGGACAGCTGCGCGTCCGGGTTCTCGGCGAAATAGCCGTCGCCGTACTCCAGCACGTAGAGCGCGCCGTCCGGGCCGAACTCCATGTCCATCGGGTTGTCCACCACCATCGACGGCGCCACCGGACGGATGTCCGTCACGTCACCGTCGGAGTCGAGGCGGAACTCCTTGATGTAGTCGCGGGACCACTCGTAGAACAGCGGCACCCCGTCGTAGTAGGCCGGCCAGCGGGTGCGCGACGTGCTGGTCCCGTCGTACTCGTACGCCGGGCCACCCATCGGAGAGATGCCGCCGGTGCCAAGCTGCGGGAACTCGGCCGAAGGGGCGGCCGCGTACCAGACCTCGGGCTGCTCGACCGGCGGCAGCACGCGCTTGCCGGTGTTGTGCGGTGAGTCGTTGACCGGGCGCTTGCAGTTGAACTTCGCGCCGGACTCGCCAGTGGCGAAGTCGTAGTCGCGGTAGGCGATCGTCGGCGTCACGCAGTACGGCCAGCCGTAGTTCGCCGGCTTGTCGACGCGCATCCACCGACCGTGCCCGGCCGGCCCGCGCTCCGGGCTCGGGTTGGACGCGTCCGGCGAGTAGTCGCCCACGTACACGTCATCGGTGCGCTTGTCGACGGCGAACCGGAACGCGTTGCGCAGCCCCATCGCGTAGATTTCCGGGCGGGTCTGCGCCGTGCCGGGCTTGAACAGGTTGCCGGCCGGCACCGTGTAACCACCACCGGCCTTCGCCTTGATACGCAGCAGCTTGCCGCGCAGGTCGTTGGTGTTGGCCGAGGTGCGCTGGGCGTCGTACGCCGGGTTGCGGTCGGCCCGCTCGTCGATCGGGATGTAACCGTCGGAGGCGAACGGGTTGGTGTCGTCACCCGTCGACAGGTACAGGTTGCCCTTGCTGTCGAAGTCGATCTGACCGCCGACGTGGCAGCAGATGCCCCGGTCGGTCGGCACGTCGATGATCTGCTGCTCGCTGGCGAGGTTGAGCTTCATCCCCTCCAGCTTGAAGCGGGACAGTCGCAGCGCGCCCTTGAACCGCTGCCAGTCCGCCTCGGTGCCGGTCTCCGGCGCGTCCCCCTCGTTGACGCCCGGGGTCGCCGGGTCGTCCACCGGGGTGTCCATCGGCGGTGAGTAGTAGAGGTACACCCACTTGTTCTGGGCGAAGTTCGGGTCGATCGCGACCCCCTGCAACCCCTCCTCGTCGTGCTCGTACACCGGAATGTCGGCGGCGAGGGTGTTCAGCCCGGTGCGGGGGTCGTGGATGCGGACCTCACCGGTGCGGGAGGTGTGCAGCACCCGCAGGTCGGGCAGGACGGCGAGGCTCATCGGCTCGCCCGGGAAGTCGTTGAGCGTCACTTTCTGGAAGCTGCTGTCCGGCGGCGCGGCCGGGGCCGCGGCGGCTGCCGACGGCGGTACGGCCAGGCCGGCCGTCACCAGCAGCAGGGCGGACGCGAATGCGGTCCTGTTCATCAAGTGTGTCCCCTGAGGTGGTGTCAGTACCGGAGTGAAGCGAGATAGTCGAAGCCGACGCGCGCGGTGTCCAGGGCGTCGGCGGGGGAGCGCGGCGCGGTGCCCGCGTCGTCACGCTCCACGATGTACTCCTCGATGCCGGCCTCCCGCTCGTGCGCGAAGATGCGGCCGAAGTCGATGATGCCGTCGCCGAGGTCGGAGAAACCACCCTCGACGTCGAGGTCCTTGACGTGCACCTGGCGGATCCGGCCACGGTTGGCCCGGATCACGTCGACCGGGTCGTGCGCACCACGCCACGTCCAGTAGAGGTCAAGCTCGAAGTGGACCAGCCGCGGGTCGGTCTGCCCGCTGAGGATGTCGAACCCGGTCGAGCCGCCGGTCAACGGCACGAACTCGAGCTGGTGGTTGTGGTAGCCGAACTCGAGCCCCGCGCGCTCGGCGAGCCGCCCGGCCTTGTTCAGATCCCGGGCCAGCGCCCGGTAGACGGCAGGGTCCCGGATCGGCTGGCCGGCCGCGTCCCGACCGAAGTACGGATGGACGATCTTCTTGCAGCCCACCACGTTGGCGTCGGCGAGGGCCTGCTCCCAGGTCGCGGCGTCGAACGGCTGCGGAATGCCGACATGCCCGGAGGTGGAACGCAGCCCGGCCTCGTCGAGCGCGGCCCGGAACTGTGCGGCCGTGCGGCCCACGAAGCCAGCGTGCTCCACCCGCCGGTAGCCGATCCGGCGCAGCGCGTCCAGACTGCCGGGCAGGTCGGCGGCGAGCTGGTCACGCAGCGTGTAAAGCTGGATGCTGATCCGGTCCACCGGCACCCGCCGGCGGCCCTGAGCCTGCCCACCGGACGCGGCGGGCGCGGCGGGCGCGGCGGCGGCCGGGCCGCCAAGGAGACCGGCGGCGCCGACGGCAGCCGCGGAGACGGTCGCGGCCCGCAGCACTCCACGCCGGCTGACCGGCTCGGACGCCGGTGTCGGCCCCGGTCGGTTGAGTTGTTGATCCATGGTGGTGGTTCCTTCCTGACGGTGGGTACGCCGTCGGCGGCGGTCGACCTGACTGCCGTCTGCCGGGCGCGCCGAACCGGCCGGAGACGGGCTCCGGCTGGACGGTAAGGACGACGCGGGTGCGGCCCACACCCATCGGGGGCGGAGCGCGGCGACCCGGCAGAGGTGGCGGCAAGTTGATCGACGGATGGGCAACCCTCTATCTAGATCGAAACCTTACCCTTGCCCTCGGACGAAGGCAAAGCTTCGTCGCGTTTGGCAGAAGTTTCGCTTCAACTGACAAAAGCTCGCCCACGAGGTGCGCCCACCGGCATGACCTTCTACTTCTCGCGCCCCCACCGCGGCCCGCCCTTGTCGCGTTCCGCCTCGCGGTGCTGAGCCTCGCGGCGCGCTGAGCCTTGCGGCGCGCTGAGCGTCGCGGTGCTGCGCCTTGCGGCGCGCTGAGCGTCGCGGTGCTGCGCCTTGCGGCGCGCTGAGCGTCGCGGTGCTGCGCCTTGCGGCGCTGCGCCTTGCGGTGCTGCGCCTTGCGGTGCTGCGCCTTGCGGCGCTGCGCCGCGCCGCGTCCCGCTGTGCTCGGCCCCGCTCTACTCGCCGCGCACCGCCTCGCCCGCCCGGTCCGCCTCGCCTGGCCGGTCCGCCTCGCCTGGCCGGTCCGCCTTGCCCGGCCGGTCCGGTTTGCGCGATCCGACTGACCTGCCTGGTCCCCCGGTGCGTGATCCACTCGGGCTCACGGAAGTCGCGGTATCCGGGGTCTGCTGACAGCGCGACCTCATGAAAGCCGAGTGGATCACCAGCCAAGGTGAGCGTGCTGGCATCCAGGGAACGGACAAATGCCGCGCATGACTCTGTGCGCCGGGGTATAGCTGTGACTCGCGAGGTGGCGAGGCCGCAGGCCTGGTGTCGGGTGGCTCAGCCGCACGAGTCCGGATGGTCTGGGCCGATTCCGCTCGGAGCTGGTGCTGCCCTACGCTCGGGCGCCACGCCCCGCCCAACCTCGGGTCTGCAGCTCGCCCACATCTCCCTGCCGCAGCGTCCGCACCCGCACACCCCCACACCGCAACTCGCGCCCACGTGCCATACGCCCCAGACCCCCACGCACGTGCCACGCCGCCGTACCCACGTGCCACATACCGCCATTCGGACAGTCGACGATGGGTCGCTCAAGCGGAGCACAGCGCATGACATGGGTCGGTTGAACCCCTGTTCCGCCAATTGGAACATAGTAGGAAAATGCGCCGGCTAAATGCGCTGACGATTATTTCTGAATACCGCGGATACTCCTGTCGGGCGGGTCAGAATGTGGCGGAGGGAAGCCGAAAACGGGGGGACAGAAGATGACGTCTAGGCGGCCATTGACGCTGTTGGCGGTAACCATCGCGGCCGTACCACTCGTCCTGGGTGGGTGCACCGCCGACCGGGGGTCGGCGAACGGCTCGGCCAAGAAGCACGCCGCGCCGCCGGAGCTCGCCGTGACGCCGGGGGACAAGGCCCGGGACGTCCCGGTCAGCGCCGAGGTGGGCACCGTGGTCAAGGGCGGGCGGATCACCGGTGTACGCCTCACCGACGACAAGGGCAAGCAGGTCACCGCCGAGCCGCGCGAGGACGGGTCGGGGTGGGTGCCGAGCGCGCCGCTGCAACCACGACGGACCTACACCGCCGAGGTGACCGCGACCGGCGACTCCGGTGCCACCACGACCCGCACCACCACCTTCACGACAATGGCCAAATCCACCAAACCGCAGATTACGAGCACCCTCTATTTCAACGGTAACCGGACGTACGGCACGGCAATGCCGGTAACGGTGGCGTTCGACCCGGGAATTCCGAAAGAGGCCAGAGCGGATGTCCAGCGGCGCTTGTTCGTGAAGACCAATCCGCCGCAGCCGGGCACCTGGTCGTGGCTCGCTGATGGAAGTCAGGTCTATTATCGGGCCCCCGATTTCTGGAAGCCCGGAACCACGATCAGCGTCCGCGCCGGCCTGGAGGGCCTGCCGATCGGAAAGGACCGGGTCGGCGACGCCGAACGGACCGCGACCTCCAAGATCGGCCGTCAGGTCTCGCTGGAGATCGACAACGCCACCAAGCAGATGACCGTGCTGCGCGACGGCAAGCAGGTCCGCCGGATCCCGGTCAGCCTGGGTAAGCCGAGCACGCCGAGTTCCAGCGGCAAAATGGTGATCATGGAGAAGCACGAGCGGGCCACCTTCGACACCCGGGGCGAGCCGAACGGTGGGTACGTGGTCGACGTCGACGACGCCCAGCGCTACACCTGGGGTGGCGAGTTCATCCACTCCGCGCCCTGGTCAGAGGGGGATCAGGGCAGCACCAACGTCTCGCACGGGTGCGCGAACGTGTCCGCCACCGCGGCCGACTGGCTGATGGGGGTGACGCAGGTCGGTGACCTGGTCACCGTGAAGGGCACCGAGGTGGAGCTGCAACCGGGCAACGGCTGGACCGCCTGGAACGTGAGCTGGGACGAGTTCGCGCAGGGCAGCGCCCTGCCGGTTCCGCCCGGGCTCAAGCCCGCGCCTGTCACTCCGGCACACCCCGGCGCGGTGGCCGGCGGGTCGCCCGCCCCCGCCCCCTCGGTCAGCGGTCGCTGAGACACCCGGACGGCCGGACGAGGCCGGCTCGCCCCCACGGCGGGCCGGCCGTCCGGCCGTAGGACCTCGCGGTGTGACCCCGCCGCGATCCGCGCAACATCCCCGATGTTGCTGCCTCCAACGCCGAAGGGGCCGCAACATCGGGGATGTTGTTGCCCGCAACGCCCGGGAGGCCGCGACCTCCCCGGTGCCGCGATCTTGCAGTTGCTGTGTCGACAGAAGGGGGCATTCTCCGCATTTCGGCGACAGGAAGTGCAAGATCGGCGCAGCGGGGTGGGGATCGGCGTGGTGGGGTGGAGTTCAGGGCAGTGGGGTGGAGTTCAGGGCAGTGGGGTGGGGATCAGGGCGGCGGGTGGGGATCCCGCGCGGTGTGGGTGCAGGATGGGCGCGGCGGGGTGGAGGTCAGTTGAGGGGGACGCGGGCTACCCCGGGGCCGGTGAGGCTGCCCAGCCAGAGGTGGTCGCCGTGCTGGCGTACCCCGGTGATCATTGAGTAGTACCCGTTCGGGCCGTGCAGCGTCCGGCGGACCGTGCCCGCGTCATCGACGAGCGCGACCAGCCCGTAGCGGCGTGGCTGCGGCTGCATCCGGTCGGGCAGCAGAGCGGCGATCTGACGCAGCCGCGGATGGGGCAGCAGCCGTTCGGCGATCGGCACCCGTGGGCTGGGCAGCGCGATCCAGTACGTCCCGTCGCCCACCGAGGCGAGGTTGTCCGGGTACGCGGGCAGGTCGGCCAGGACCCGGACGCCGCCGCTCAGTTCGACCCGCAGCAGACGGTGGGTGCTGGTCTCCACGAGCATCAGCGCCGACTCGTCCGGGGTCAGCGCGATCCCGTTGGGGAAGTACAGCCCTTCGGTCACCACCTCGGTGTGCCCGCTGCCCGGGTGGTGGGCCAGCACCCGACCGTTGGGGCGGTGCTCCAGTAGGTCCCGTTTCCAGTGTGAGACCGGAAACCGGTCGGAGCTGTCGGTGAAGTAGATGGTGCCGTCGCTCCCCACCGTCGCATTGTTGGCCAGGTGCACCGGGGGTGCCGTCCCGGTCAGTTCGCGTACCGCGCCGTCCGGCGTGACCCGCAGCAACCCGCGGTACGCGTCGCAGACCACCAGGGACTCGCCGTCCGGGTCCAGTTCGATGCCGAGCGGCCGGCCGCCGGTCTCGGCCAGCAGGTGGGGTCGGGTGCCGGCTGCCGCGTCGACCGGCCACCACCAGAGCCGACCGTCCTCGTCGCCGCTGATCACCCGCCCGGTCCCGTCGACGAGCACGTCCTCGGGGCCTACGGCGCCGGCCGGGAGCGGCAACAGATCGGCCTGGTCGAGCCGGCGGTCGGTGGGGGCCCACGGCCCGGCAAGTGCCGGCGGGTTGGTGGCCGGCTCGCGGACCGGACGGATCAGGCGTGGCGGCCGGGGCCGGGGGATCAGCACCGACCTATTCTCCACCCGGTCCCGATCGACGTCGGGCTGCGCACCCGCGCGGCGTGGCGTCCGGTGGTGAGCGCCGGCTCGGGGGTGTCCGTCCGCACATCTGCGACCAGGAGCGGGCGACTACCCGGCGTGACGAGCCTCTCTGGTCCCGGGCTCCACCCCGAGAGGGAGGCGGAGTACCTCGGGGTATGCCCCTGGGCGTACCCGGAATCACTCCGCCGAGGGGCGAAAGTGTCGGTGGTGGGGGCTAGATTTCTCTGCATGGAAGAGCACAGCGACCGGCTCGACGTGCAGGTCAGCGTGGGTGACCAGATGGTCCTCATGCGGGTGGCGGGCGAGGTCGACATCGCCACGGTGGCCGCGTTCCGGTCTGCGCTGTGGTCCGCGCCGGCCCGCCCGGTGCTGCAGCTTGATCTGTCCGGGCTGCGGCTGCTCTCCGCGGCCGGTGTTCGCACGCTGCTCGCCGCGCACCTGCGGGTGCGGGCCTGTGGTGGCGAGCTGGTCCTGGTCGACCCGAGCCCGGTGGTGGCGCGGGTGCTGCGCGTCAGCGGGCTGCACCGTGTGATGCCGATTCTCGAGCTGGCCTCGCCGATCGCGCCCGCACGTCGGCCGGTGACCGCAGCCACTGACCTGCAACTGGCGGCCTGACCGAGGGCACCGACCTGCACTTGGCGGCCTGACCGAGGGCACCGACCTGCAACTGGCAGCCTGACCGGGCCGACGAGGTGGCCCTCACCCGTCGTGACCGGAAGCGGCGCCCGGGCCGCCGGCAGAACCGGAAGCGGCGCCGGGGCCGCCGGCAGAACCGGAAGCGGCGCCGGGGCCGGGGCCGCCGGCAGAACACCGGCGGCCCGAGCGCAGCGAGAGTTTGCCGGCGACCCCGGCGACAGGTCAGCTCACGCCGAGCAGGTCGACGACGAAGACGAGGGTCTCGCCCGGCTTGATGACGCCACCGGCGCCCCGGTCGCCGTACCCCAGGTGCGGCGGGATGGTCAGGCGGCGACGCCCACCGACCCGCATGCCGGCGACGCCCTGGTCCCAGCCGGCGATGACCTGACCGCCGCCGAGCGGAAAGTCGAACGCCTCGCCCCGGTTCCAGGACGAGTCGAACTCGGCGCCGGTGGAGTGCGAGACGCCGACGTAGTGCACGCTGACCAGCTGGCCCGGCTCGGCCTGCGGGCCGTCGCCCACGGTGATGTCCTCGATCACGAGGTCGGCCGGCGGTGCACCCTCGATCGGACCAACCTCGGGCTTGCCCGACTGGGCGCCTGCTGCCTGGTTCATGCGGGGATCTCCTGCCGTGTTGGGTGATGTGTCCGGTCACCGTCGATCCTGCCGGATCACCCCTCACCGATGTGCGGCGGACCCACCACCTGCTCCGCGGCGACTTCGTCGGTCCGCAGTTGCCCGGTCTGGTGTTCACCTACGCTCAGGAAGGGCCGGTCGGCCCGGTGACGGGCGGTGCGCCGTGGTCGATGCGGAGGGCGTCGGTGGCTGAGGCGACGGTCGCGGTCCCGCTGTGGGCCTGGGCGGCGGTCGGCGCGGTGATCGCGGTGATGCTCGCCGTGGACGTGCTCCTGCACCGGGACAACCACGTCATCGAGCTGCGCGAGGCGCTGGTGTGGAGCGCAGTGTGGATCGGCGCGGGCCTGCTCTTCGGGTTGGTCGTGTGGTGGGGCCTCGGTGGTGACCCGGCCATCGCGTACTTCTCCGGCTACCTGCTGGAGAAGGCCCTCTCGGTGGACAACGTGTTCGTCTTCGCGCTGCTCTTCGGCTACTTCCAGGTGCCGCCGGGCTATCAGCACAAGGTGCTGTTCTGGGGTGTCGTGGGCGCGCTCGTGTTCCGGTTGCTGTTCATCTTCGCCGGCGCCGGGCTGTTGGACCGACTCACCTGGGCCGGTTTCGTGCTGGGAGCGTTCCTGATCTGGACCGGCTGGCGGCTGGCCGTACGCGGAAAGCCGGACGTCGACCCGGAACGCAACGTGGCGGTCCGGCTGTTCCGGCGGCTGGTGCCCACCGACGCCCGCTACCACGGGGACCGCTTCACCACCCGGGTGGCCGGCCGGCGCTTGGCGACGTTGCTGCTGGTGGCGCTGGTCGCCATCGAGGCCACCGACGTGGTCTTCGCCATCGACTCGGTGGCGGCGATCCTCGCCATCACCACCAACACCTTCCTGGTCTGGACGGCCACGGCGTTCGCCGTCCTGGGGCTGCGCAGCCTCTACTTCTGCCTGGCCGGGTTGCTGCGACACTTCGGCTACCTGCGGTACGGGCTCGCGCTGCTGCTCGCCTTCGCCGGGCTGAAGTTGATTCTCGCCGAGACACCGGTGGGCAAGCTGCCGGTCTGGTTGACCCTCGCCGTGGTGGTGCTGACCCTGGCGGTCTCGGTCGGCGCCAGCACCCTGACCGCCCACCGCCGCGCCGACGGCTGAGCCGCCGCGGCGATGGTCAGCCGACCAGCACCGGCCGGGACAGCTGGTCGGCGAGGAGGGTGGGCGCCTCGGCCAACGACGGGCCGTACCAGGTGAGGTGCCGCCCGGAGAGCAGAGCGCACGGTACGCCGGGGAACGCCTCCGGCCCGTCGTCGGCGGTGAACAGGTACGGCTCGTCGGGCAGTACCACGAGGTCGGGCTCCTGTTCGCGCAACTCGGTTAGGGACGGGCGGGGGTAACGCTCGGGGTGCTCGTCGTAGGCGTTGACCACGCCGAGGCGGCGTAGCACGTCACCGGCGAACGTGTCGCCGCCGAGCACCACCCAGGGCCGACGCCAGACCGGCACCACCGCGCGGCGGCTGGGCGCCAGCCGGGGTGGCGTGGCCCATGCCCGGCGGGCGGCCTCCAGCCAGGGCGGCTCCGCCGGCGCGCCGAGTTCGGTCAGCAGCTCGCCCAGCTCGGTCAGCGCGCGGGGGACGGTCCGCGGGTAGGTGACCCGCACCGGCACGCCGGCCGCCCGCAGTGCCTCCGCGTCGGCCCGGCGGTTCTCCTCCACGTTCAGCAGCACCACATCCGGCCGCAGCGCCCGGACGCGGTCCAGGTCGGGGTACTTGCTGCCGCCGACCCGGGCCACGTCGAGCCCGACCGGGTGGCTGCACCAGTCGGTTGCCCCCACCAGCACTTCCGGCAGCGTCGACGCCACCGCCTCGGTCAGTGACGGCACCAGCGACACCACCCGCACCCGCGTACCTCCGTTCGCCACCCGTGCACCGATCATGCCCTCCGGGTCGGCTCGGGCTCAGGGTCGACCCGGCTCAGGGTCGACTCGGGTTCAGGGGCGGCCCGGCTCGATGCGAGCGGTCACGTCGAGGTGTGCGGGCTGACAGTCGGTCGTCGCCGCGAACCGGCGGACCGCACCACGAACGTGCTCGCGTACGACGGCGGTCGGCGCGTCGGCGGTGAGGTCCACCCGGATCCACACGTCGGGGTGCGGTGGTGCGCCGGTGAGCACCACCCGGGCCCGGCGTACGCCGGGGTTGCCGGTCAGGTCGCGTACCAGCGCGTCGGTCAGAACGTGGGTGGGTAGCCGGGTTCGGCCCGGCCGGCGTCCGGGGTGGCTCAGGGTGCCGCGCAGCGTACCGCCGGGGTCGCGCAGTTCCCGGGCCAGCAGGCGCTGCCCGGCCAGCGCGACAAGCGCCCCGGCGACCGCAGCGGCCAGGGTGCTCCACGGCGCGGCACTCCGCCATCGGTCGACCAGATCGGCGCTGAGCAGCACCGCCGCCGGGTTCGCGCCGAGGCTGGTCGCCAGCGTCGCCGCGCCCGCCAGCACCAGCAGCAGCGCGATGATGGTCCACAGGAGCCGGTGTTCGGTGTTGGTCATGCCGGCCGCCGACGAGGCAGCAGCCGGACGTCGATCCGGGCGGGGCGGGGTGCGGTGAGGCGGTGCAACTCCTGCCGTACGGCGAACTCGATCTCCGCTCGGGCGGCCGGGTCGCCGGTCGCGCGGACCTGGGGACGCCACGTGTCGCCGCGCCGTCGGACCCGGACGCGGGCGCGGCGGACACCCGGCACCGCGCCGGCGGCGTCGGCGAGCCGTCGCTCCACGCAGCGCCGGTGCAGATACCAGCCGTCGTGCTCGTCGGTGCGCAGCCGGACCGGCGCCCAGCGGCGCAGTTGGGCGACGAGGATGGCCAGGCCGAGCAGGAGCGCCCCGGCGGCCACGGCCCGGACCGCGGGGTCGCCCCACCGGGTGCCGCCCAGCGCGTCGAACCAGCGGCTGGTGTCGAGCGGCGTCGGACGGCGCAGGGTGAGCAACAGCGCCTGGACGGCCACCGCCGCGCCGCCGACGAGCAGGGCGGTGGCCAGCAGCAGGGAGGCGAGCCGGTTGGCGGTGCGCACCTCAGCCGTCCTCCCGTGCGGCGGCCCCGCAGGAGTCGACGCCGGGGACGAGCAGGTCGTCCACGGTGACGGTCACCACGGCCACGTTGAGCCCGGTCTGGGCGGTCACCCGATCGGCGACCACCGCGCGGACCGTCTCGGCGATCGTCGGCACGCTGTGCCCGTACCAGGTGATCAGGTGCAGGTCGAGCCCGACGGACCGGTCGTCCAGGCGGACCGCCGCCGGGCGGACGACTGACACGCCCGGTACGAGGCTGGCGGCCTGCGCCGCGATCCGCGCGACGTCCGCCTCGTCGTCCGGTCGAGGCACCGAGCCGGTCGGGCTGTTGCCGGGTTTCGCCCCTGTCGACGGGCGGGTGGTCATCGGCGTCGCCGAGCGTCGGTCCGGCGGTCGCCGAGACCTGTCACCGCGAGGTCGCCGTCGAGTACCCGGACGACCAGCCAGCCGAGGAGGCCGGCGAGGACGGCGAGGGCGGCCACGCCGATGCCGGCGAGTGCCCAGACCGCCACGGCGAGGAACCCGGCGAGGAAGCCGAACTGCTGTCGCGACATGGTCACCTCCGGAGTGGTCCAGTACCGGCGGTCGCTGGATACACCCGGCGGCCATTCCTGGAACGTCGATGCTCATGTGATCTGAGTCACAGCATAAGTCGGTGCCCCATGATCGACCACCTAGACTCGGCCCGGCTCGACCGACCGGCGGATGGATCAGGCAGATGACGAGCATCGGCAGCGATGAGCGCGGCTGGCTGCGGGCGGTGCCCGCCGAGACGGGGCGCGACGAGCCGCTCTGCCGCGCCGGCCACCGGATCCTGGCCGCACGCCGGCTCAGTGACCTGGTCCACGGCCGTCCACCCGGTGTCACCGGCAGCCAGTGGACCTCGGCGAGCCGCGCCAGCTTCGACTACGTCGTCTACGCCGCTGACACCGGCCGCCCGGTCGTCGCCGTGGAGATCGGCCCGGTGCCGTCCGCCGGCTCGCCGGAGCAGCGTGTGGAGCGGCTCAAGGACGCCGTGAGTGCGGCCGCCGGCCTGCCCGTGCTGCGGATCGGTTCGCCGACGCTGCGGGCCGTCGAGCACGGCCGCCGCCTGGTCGAGTACGTGATCGACGCGCGCGCCTACGCCGCCGGCGGTGCCGATGCTGCCGACACCGACGCGCCGCCCGTGGGTTTCCGGGACATCCTCGGCCGGTTGCCGGACGGGCGTACCGGGCCGGTCAACGACCTCGGCGCGCTGACCCGGGCGGCGGCGGTCGAGGCGTACGTGGCCGGGCAGGTGGCCGACCCGATAGTGCGCGGGCTGCACGTCCGCTGGGTGGACGGGCCGGTGCAGGGGTGGAGTTGGGTGCAGGTACGCCCCGACGCGTGCCTCGTCGAGCAGGTCTCGGTCACCGAGCACCGCTTCTCCTGTGGTGTCGACGCGGCCCGGCTGGCCGAGGATCTCGCCGCCGTCGCCGTGGGGGAGCGGCTGCGGCAGAACGCGGTCGCGGACCTGCCGCCGCGCGCCGAGTGGACCGCGCGGATCGCCGCGCTGAGTCAGCGTCGCCACGAACTGGTCGGCGGGTTCGCCTTCGACCACCTCTGCGCGGACTGATCCGCGCCCGTTTCACCTGCTGATTCCTGCCGCTCGCCGGCTCGGTTCCGGAGCGCGGCAATTTTCTGTGAGTCAGTTGAACCTTCCCGGTCCGGGCCCCGTACTCCTGCGCGAATGAACAGGATCTCCCCATCCGCGTCCGCTGGGCGCGGGAGACGGTGCAGAAAGGGCATCGTCGGCCGTCGACGCATTACCGGGCGGGTCACGGCGGGTCACCGCCGCGGCGTGCCACCTCACATCCGTCGGTCCGCCGAGGGCAGAAATCCAGTACCGGATCGAGAAGGAGAGCAATTCGATGCGCAGGTCCACTCGGGCGCGCCGGCCTTCCGGCAACGCGCGGAGCAAGCGTCTGCTGGCAGTTGTCGGCACGCTCGCGGTCTTCGGCGGAGTTGTCGCCGTGACTCAGATTTCGTCGGCCCAGGACCGGCGGACCAATAAGCCGCGTCCGGCTGCCGGGCAGTGTGTGGAGCCGAGCCCAGGCGCGACCGCGCCGACCGGTGGCGGTTCGACCAGCCGGACCTGGCAGAACGGTCGGTGGGTGCGTAATCACTGGGGTGACGGACAGCAGTCGGTCCCCGAGTGTGAGGACGGCAAGGACGGCACGGTGGGCACCGGAACGGCCATCGCCTGCCCGGATGTGGCGTCCAAGCTGCCGCAGGTGCCGGACCGGGCGCGGGCCGAGGTGGACCGCAACCTGGCCCAGCTGCAGACGCAGATCGCCGAGGCGGACCGCCGGCTGGCGGCCGAGGGCAACAAGGGTGAGGCGTTCATCCGTAACGCGATCCTCCAGCCGTTGGCCGGCAAGCGGCGTGCGGTGCTGGACCGGATCACCACCGCCATCGACCGGGTCGGACCTCGGCCGCAGGGCCTCGCGCAGCTCGCCCAGTGCCAGGTGCAGCCCACCGGCAACACGGGCGGCGGCACCAGCCCCACCACCACCCCGGGCGGTGGCAACAACGGCGGTGGCAACAATGGTGGCGGGAACAATGGTGGCGGCACCGCGCCGGGCGCGGGCCTCGGCGTGCTCGCCAACGACTGCGACGAGAGCCGGCTCCAGCCGCACGACGGTTTCCAGAACGGCAACCGCTGTGTGAGCACCGAGTTCGGTGAGGTCGGCGCGGCGGCAAACAACCCGTCGCTGCTGATCACCCAGTTCCCTGAGCAGGTCGGTCAGAACCAGCCCTTCACCCTGCGGGTCAGCACCCGCAACCTGGTCCGGGACCGCTTCCTGGCCGCCGGTCAGGGCGGCTACTACGTGGAGAGCTCGCTCCTCAACGACCAGGGCCTGGTCCGTGGTCACTTCCACACCGCCTGCCGGATGCTGGACAGCGTGACGGCGCCGCCGGAGCCGCAGGAGGTGCCCGCGTTCTTCGTCGCGACCGAGGACGGCCGCGGTGGCGCCCAGCCCGACGAGGTGACGATCCAGATTCCGGGTCTGCCGGAGTCGGGTACCGCCCAGTGCTCCGTCTGGGCCGGTGACGGGTCGCACCGTCTGCCGATGATGGAGCGGGCCAACCAGACCCCCGCCTTCGACTCGGTGCGCATCGACGTCAACTGACCTGACGCGGCGACGGCGGCCGGCCACCCGGGGCGACAACCCGGGGTGGCCGGCCGCCGTCGCCGCAGCCGGTGCCCGTACAGACGACGGGGCCCCGCCGTTTCCGGCGGGGCCCCGTCGAGTCGGGTCAGCGGCTCTTGTACGCCTCGACGACCTCGACCGGGATCCGGCCCCGCTCGGAAATCTTGTAGCCGTTCTTGACGGCCCATTCCCGGATGGCCCGGTTCTGCTCCCGATCCATTCCCGCGCCGGCGGGTCGCCCCGGCCGTCGGACGGAACGGGCGCTCTCTGCCGGACCGCGACCGATCCGCCGACCCGCATTGATGTACGGATCGAGCGCCTTGCGCAGGACGCCGGCATTCTCGTCGGAGACATCGATCGTGTAGGCCACGCCGTCGAGACTGAACTCAACCGTCCGGTCGGCCTTCCCACCGTCGAGGTCGTCGGTCAGGACCGTGATTACTTTTCTCGCCATTGCCGATTACTCCCTGTGTGCGGCGGGATGTGTCCAAAGTCTGACCTATCACCCCGGTAATCCGCAACAATATGCCTTCCATTCATTCGGCGCGTCGCGATTCCGTTACCGAGCAAAACCGGGAATCGGTCCGATGACGAGGGCTCATTCCTCCAGGATGCCGCTGTGACCGGCGAGGGCGGCCGCCTCGGCCCGGTTCGAGACCCGCAGCTTTCGCAGCAAGGCGGCGGTCATCCGTTTCACCGTTCGTTCGGAGACGTGCAGTTCTTCGGCGATGTCGACGGTGCTGCGACCGGTGGCGATCGCCCGCAGCAGCCGCCGTTCCTCGCCGTCGAGTTCGACGGGGGTGAAGCGAGCCGGTCGCAGCATGGCGCGGAGCAGGCCGGCCGGCAGTACCGCCCAGCCGTCGAGGATGGCCAGCAGCGGGGGCAGCAGCTCCTCCGGTTCGCTGGTCTTGGGCAGAAACCCCTCGGCGCCGGCCCGCAGCGCCTCCAGCGCCGGCGCGGGGTCGGTGGAACCGGACATGGCGACGACCCGTACCCGTGGGGTGGTCCGCCGGATCGCGGCCATCGCCCGGATGCCGCCGGGCGGTGGCATGTGCAGGTCGACAAGGGCCAGGTCGGGGCGGCAGTTGGCGACCAACGCCGCCGCCGCCGCGGCGTCGCCGGTCGAGGCGACCACCTCGGCGCGGCCGTCGGTGGTGATCGGGAGCAGCAACTCCAGGCCGCGGACGAAGAGGGGGTGATCGTCCACGACGACGAGTCGCAAGGTGGAGGCTCCCGGCATGTCTGCGCCGTTCCCCAGCGGGTACCGATCATGCGGGTTCGCACCGTACGGGAGGAGTCGGGTGGATGCGCGTACGGAACGGTCTGCGGGACCTGCTGCGAGGGTTGCGACCGATCGAGCCGACCCGGAGCGGGAGTCGACCCGCCGCGGCCGATTCGGAGTTGCTGCTGCGGGTGTTGTGCCACGAGTTCCGGACACCGATCAGCACCCTCACCTCGCTGACCCGTGCGCTTGCCGACGAGGGGCGGGAGCTGACCAGCGCCGACCGACGGGCGATCAGTGCGCTGGCCCGCGACCAGGCCGCCCACCTGCAGAGCCTGCTGTGCGACGCGACCGCCGGCACCGGCGTGCTGACGCCGGCCCCGCAGCCGGAGCCGACTGTCGCGCTTGCGGGCATCCTGCGGGAGGCCGCCGCGCTGGTGCCGGTCGGTCGTCGACGGGCACGGGCCACCCGGCTGGCGGCCTCCTGCCCGGTGCCGGCCGGGCGAACCCGACAGGTGCTGGTGAACCTGGTGCAGAACGCGTTGCGGCACGGGCCACCGGACGGCCAGGTCGGGCTCTACGCCACCCTGCGCGGCCCTGGCGTGAGCATCCTGGTCACCGACGAGGGTCGGGTCGACGATGAGCTGCTGGTCGCGCTGCGGCGTCCGGCGCCGGCCGTCGGGATGTCCGGCCTGGGCCTGTGGATCGCGCGGCAGCTCGTCGCGACGGACGGGGGAGCGTTGCGGGCACACCGGCTGCGTCCGCGCGGTGTGGCGTTGGAGGTGCTGCTGCCGATGGCCCGCCCGCTGCGGTGACCCGTGCGGGACGCCGGTTGGCCCGCGCGGGTCACCAGGGTGGGAACCGCCTCGCTACCTGTCCCTGGTGCCGAGGAGGTTCGATGTTCGGGCACGTCAAGGATCTGCAGTTCGAGGCGAAACCGGACGGGCCGGACGCGGCGTTCGCCCGCCGTCTGCAGGAGGTGCTCGGCGGCAAGTGGGGCGAGATGACCGTCGCCAACCAGTATCTCTTCCAGGGGTGGAACTGCCGGCTGCCCGGAAAGTACAAGGACCTGCTGCTCGACGTCGGCACCGAGGAGATGGGCCACGTCGAGATGATCGTCACGATGATCACGCGGCTGTTGGACAGCGCGCCGCTGTCGCTGACCGAGGGGATCGCGGAGGACCCCGGGGGTGCGGCGACCTATGCCGGCGAGAACCCGGCGCACTTCATCCACGCCGGTGGCGGCGCCCTGCCCGCCGACTCCAACGGGGTGCCCTGGAGCGGCGCGTTCGTCACCGCCAGCGGCAACCTGCTGGCCGACTTCCATCTCAACGTCACCGCCGAGGCGCAGGGGCGGCTCCAGGTGGCTCGGCTGTTCCACATGACCGACGACCCGGGCGTCAAGCAGATGCTGCGCTTCCTGCTGGCCCGCGACACCATGCACCAGAACATGTGGCTGGCGGCGATCGAGCAGCTCAAGGAGGACGGGCTGGAGGAGATGCCGGTGCCGGAGGCGTTCCCCGACTCGGGCGAGTTCACCGCGGAGTACGGCTACACCTACCTGGGTTTCTCCTCGGGCACCGACGCCGCCCAGGGGCGCTGGGCGTCCGGGCCCTCGCCGGACGGCAAGGGCGAGTTCCGGTTCGACGACAGCCCGCGGGCGAACGCGCCGGAGCCGGTGCTGCCCCCGGGTGACCCCCGGCTCTACGGCACCGACCCGGAAGTGGCCTGGGTCACAGGTCGGAACAAGGGGAACGCTTTGTTACTTGAGTGAGACACGCTCAACTAACGCGAGGTGTTCGATGGCAACTCTTCCGGTACTTCCCCTGACCGACGCCGTGCTGCTGCCCGGCATGGTCATCCCGGTGACCCTCGACCCCACCACCCAGGCCGCGATCGACGCGGCACGGGCGACAGGTGACCGCAAGCTGCTGGCCGTACCGCGCATCGACGGCGAGTACGGACCCGTGGGCGTGGTGGCCACCATCGAGAAGGTCGGCCGGCTGCCCGAGGGTGAGCCCGCCGCCGTCATCCGTGGCCTGTCCCGGGCCCGGATCGGCTCCGGCGTGCCCGGCCCCGGTGCCGCCCTCTGGGTCGAGGCCACCGAACTCGACGAGCCCGCCCACGCCGGTCGGGCCCGGGAGCTGGCCCGCGAGTACCGCGCCCTGGTGACCTCCGTGCTCCAGCAGCGCGGCGCCTGGCAGGTCATCGACGCGGTGGAGCGGATGACCGACCTCTCCGAGCTGGCCGACTCGGCCGGTTACGCGCCCTGGCTGACGCTGGAGCAGAAGACCGAGCTGCTCGCCGCGCCGGACGTCACCGCCCGGCTGGAGCTGCTGGTCGGTTGGGTGAAGGACTACCTGGCCGAGCAGGAGGTCACCGAGCAGATCAACAGTGACGTCCGGGAGGGGCTGGAGAAGTCCCAGCGCGAGTTCCTGCTGCGTCAGCAGCTCGCCGCGATCCGCAAGGAGCTGGGCGAGGACGAGCCGGACGGCTCCGCCGACTACCGCTCCCGGGTCGAGTCCGCCGACCTGCCGGAGAAGGTCCGCGAGGCGGCCATGCGCGAGGTCGGCAAGCTGGAGCGGGCCAGCGACGCCTCCCCGGAGGCGGGCTGGATCCGTACCTGGCTGGACACCGTGCTCGAGATGCCGTGGGGCACGCGTACCGAGGACAACACCGACCTGGCCGCGGCCCGGGCGGTGCTCGACGCCGACCACGCCGGCCTGGCCGACGTGAAGGACCGCATCCTGGAGTACCTGGCCGTGCGCAACCGGCGGGCCGAGCGCAACCTCGGCGTGGTCGGCGGTCGCGGCTCCGGCGCGGTGCTCGCCCTCGCCGGCCCTCCCGGGGTCGGCAAGACCAGCCTCGGCGAGTCGGTGGCGCGGGCGCTCGGGCGCAACTTCGTCCGGGTCTCCCTCGGTGGTGTCCGTGACGAGGCGGAGATCCGTGGGCACCGCCGCACCTACGTCGGCGCGCTGCCCGGTCGGATCGTCCGCGCGCTGCGCGAGGCCGGTTCGATGAACCCGGTCGTGCTCCTCGACGAGGTGGACAAGCTGGCCGCCGGCTACGCCGGTGACCCGGCCGCCGCCCTGCTGGAGGTGCTCGACCCGGCCCAGAACCACACGTTCCGGGACCACTACCTGGAGGTCGACCTCGACCTGTCCGACGTGCTCTTCCTGGCCACCGCGAACGTGGTGGAGTCCATCCCCGGCCCGCTGCTGGACCGGATGGAGCTGGTCACCCTGGACGGGTACACCGAGGACGAGAAGGTCGCCATCGCCCGCGACCACCTGCTGCCCCGGCAGCGGGAGCGGGCCGGGCTGACCGTCGACGAGGTCACCGTCACCGACGAGGCTCTCGCGCTGATCGCGGGGGAGTACACCCGGGAGGCGGGCGTCCGGCAACTCGAGCGGGCCCTGGCCAAGATCCTGCGCAAGGTGGCGGTGACGCTTGCGACGGACCCGACGCCGGCACGTGTCGACACCGACAACCTCGCCGGCTACCTGGGTCGGCCGAAGTTCACTCCGGAGTCGGCCGAGCGCACCGCGGTGCCCGGCGTGGCCACCGGCCTGGCCGTCACCGGCGCCGGTGGGGACGTGCTCTTCATCGAGGCGACGAGCATGGAGGGCGAGCCGGGGCTGACCCTGACCGGGCAGCTCGGTGACGTGATGAAGGAGTCGGCGCAGATCGCGCTCTCCTACCTGCGCTCCAATGGGCGGCGGTTCGGCATCGACCCGAACGCCCTGGCGGGACGCCGGATCCACGTCCACTTCCCGGCGGGCGCGGTGCCCAAGGACGGTCCGAGCGCCGGCATCACCATGGTCACGGCCCTGGCGTCGCTCGTCACCGGACGCCCGGTCCGCCCCGAGTTCGGGATGACCGGTGAAGTCACGCTCTCCGGGCGGGTCCTGCCGATCGGCGGGGTGAAGCAGAAGCTGCTCGCCGCGCACCGGGCCGGCCTCACCGAGGTGATCATCCCGGCCCGCAACGAGCCCGACCTGGACGACCTGCCGACCGAGGTGCGCGAGGCGCTGACCGTGCACACCCTGGCCGACGTGGCCGACGTGCTCGCCCTGGCGTTGCGCCCGGCCGACGTGAAGACGCTCGACGGTCCGGCGCTCTTCGCGGTCTGACGTACCACAGCGACAGGCCCCCGCCGCTCACGAGACGGCGGGGGCCTGTCGCTGTGCTCGGGTCCCGCAGGACCGTACTGTCGTGCTTGAGACGTCAACTACCTCTCCGCCGCAGGGCGGTACCCCCGGAGGAAACCCCTGTGAACCTGGTGCTGTGGATCGTTCAGATCCTGCTCGCCGCGATCTTCGGCGGCATCGGCGTGGTCAAGCTGACCCAACCCAAGGAGAAGCTGCACGAGACGATGGGCTGGACGAAGGCCGCCACGCCGGTCCAGGTCAAGGCGATCGGCGCCCTGGAACTGCTGGCCGCCATCGGGCTGCTGCTGCCCGCCCTCACCGGCATCGCCACGGTGCTCACTCCGCTCGCCGCGCTCGGGCTGGTCATCATCATGATCGGCGGCACCGTGGTGCACCTGCACGGAGTACGCACGGCCACCGCGCCGGAGCGGCGCACCTTGGAGATCCAGGGCATCGTGACGTGCGTGGCGCTGCTCGTCCTCGCCGCGCTGGTGGCCTGGGGCCGCTTCGGGCCGTACCCCCTCTGATCGCAGTCGCGTCGCCGGCGACCGTCGTACCCCGGCGGTCGCCGACGACGCGCTCAGCGCTCGTCGCCGCCGCGGTCCCGGCGCACCGTGGCCTTGCGGCCCTTGATCGTGCTGGAGCGCAGGCCGGAGATGACCTCGTCGGCCACCCCCTGCGGCACCTCCACCAGCGAGAACCGGTCGGCGATCTCGATCGAGCCGATGTCCCGGCCACGGATGCCGGTCTCCCCGGTGATCGCGCCGACCAGGTCCTGCGGGCGCACCCCGGCGCGTCGACCCAGGCCGACGAAGACCTGCACGGTGTTGCCGCCGCCGGAGCGGGGCCGGCCCCCGCCCCGCCGGTCGCCGCCCCGGCCACCGGAGTCGGACCGACCCTCGCGCGGCCCCCGGACCGGAGCCTGCGGGATCTCCTCCTCGTCGTCGGAGCCCGGCGACGTCACCTCGTGGGCCAGCTTCACGGCGGCGAGGGCGACCTCCATCAGGTCGAACTCGTCGGTCAACGTCTCCACGATCACCCGGAACGGGTCGAGGTCGTCCTCCAGCAGGCTCTCCCGCAGGGCGGCCTGGGTCAGCTCCAACCGACGGGTCCGCATGTCGGCCACGGTGGGGATCTTGTCGATGGTGATCCGCTGGCCGGTGACCCGCTCGATGGTCTTGAGCATCCGGTGCTCGCGCGGCTCGGCGAGGGTGATCGCCACGCCCTCGCGGCCGGCCCGACCCACCCGACCGATCCGGTGCACGTACGACTCCGGAGCGGACGGCACGTCGTAGTTGACGACGTGGGTCAACTGCTCGACGTCCAGCCCACGGGCCGCCACGTCGGTGGCGACCAGCAGGTCGGCGGTGCCCGCCCGCAGCCGGCCCATGACCCGGTCGCGCTGCTCCTGGCTCATGCCACCGTGCAGCGCCTCGGAGCGGTAGCCCCGACCGTTCATCGTCTCGGTCAACCGGTCGACCTCTTCCCGGCTGCGGCAGAACACGATCGCCGCGGTCGGGGACTCCACGTCCAACACCCGGCCCAGCGCGGCCGGCTTGTGCGCCCGGGTCACGATGTACGCGCTCTGCCGCACCCGGGGCGCCTCACCGGCGACCGGCTGCTCCCGGCCGATCTCGATCCGCACCGGCTCGCGCAGGTGCTGGCGGGCCATCCCGTCGATGCGCGACGGCATGGTGGCCGAGAAGAGCACCGTCTGACGCTGCGCCGGGGCGTGCTCCAGGATCGCCTCGATGTCCTCGGCGAAGCCCATGTCGAGCATCTCGTCGGCCTCGTCGAGCACCACCGTGGCCAGGCCACCGAGGCGCAGGGTGCCCCGGGCGATGTGGTCGAGGGCCCGTCCCGGGGTGGCCACCACCACGTCGACGCCGCTGTCGAGTGCCCGTAGCTGCCGCCCGATCGGCTGCCCACCGTAGATCGGCAGCACCCGGGCCCCCAGGTCCTTGCCGTAGCGGTGGAACGCCTCGGAGACCTGCACCGCCAACTCCCGGGTCGGCACCAGCACCAGCGCCACCGGGTCGCCGCCCTGACGGTGGGGTGTCATGAGGTTCAACAGCGGCAGCGCGAACGCCGCCGTCTTGCCGGTGCCGGTGGCCGCCTGACCCAGCAGGTCCCGACCCTGCAACAGCGGTGGGATGGCTTCCCGCTGGATGGGGGTCGGCTCCTCGTACCCGAGGGCGGCGAGCGCGCCCAGCAGCTCGGCGCGCAGCCCGAGTTCGGTGAAGGCGCTCGCCTCGTCGGTGCCGTCGGGGGTGGCGTCAGTCGGTGCGTCGTGCTGTGCAGGTGCGGAACTCATGCGCCAAGCTTTTCATCACGCCGTCCGGGCCGTTGCGGCGACTGCCACAAGAGCGGTCCCGAGCCCGTTCCACGACCCCGGTGACGGCCGTGGTCAGGCATCGGTGGTCAGGATGGCAAGCACCATCACCCCGGCGAGGGCCACGTCGAGCACCCCGCAGAACTCGGCGTACCCGCGCGGCACCACCCGGCCGGTGCGGTGGTTGACGAGGTCCCAGCCGGCGTGCGTCAGCCACCCCAACGCCACCAGCCACGAGGCCGTCCGCCCCCCGACCGTGAGGGCGACGAGCGTCAGGGCGACCCAGACGACCAGACCGGCGAGTTGGACGGCGAGCACTCCCCGCCCGCCCAGGGTGCGGCGGGCCGCGCCGATCAGCAGGTAGCCGCCGGGCAGCACCAGCATCGTCCACGGGCTGAGCACGGTCGGGTCGACCCACATGTCCACCGTCAGCAGCAGCGCCAGCCCGCTCGGCCAGTGGCGGGCGAGCGCCACCACGGCCGGATGCCTGCGGATCGGCACCGGCGTCTCGTGCCGATGACGCACCGCCACCAGCACCATGGCCGGCACCATCAGCAGATGACCGCCGAGCATCAGGGCGTCGGCGTCCAGCAGGCCCGCCCACCACGGCACCAGCAGCAGCAGGAACGGCACGTACATCGCGGCGGCCATCTCGACGACCCCGCGCCAGTGGTGCGCCCGGTAGCGCATCCACACCGTCATCCCGACGGTCATGTTCGTGGCCATCACCAGCGCGGCGACGTCCGGCCGGGCCAGCGCGTCGGCGACCCTCAGGGCGGTGCCGGCCAGCTCCCACAACGGCCCGAGCAGCAGCATCCCGGCGACCATCGCCAGCGCCATCTCGCCCAGGTGCCACAGCAGCCGCCGCGTGCTGCCGGTCGGTGCCGCGGGGGTCGGCGTCGGCCGCGGGGGCACCGGGTCGGCGGTGGGCAGGGGCGTGGGCGACGGTACGGCGGTGACGTTGTCCGCGTACATCCGAGTGTTTTCCATGCCTCGACCCTGCCGGTGTCCCCGGTGCGGCCGGCAGACCGCTTCGTCACGGAAAAACCGTGCGGACCGCACGGTCCGACCGTGACGATTCGCAGGGGTGGACCGCGCGCTGCGCGGTCCTAGGATCGGTGCGTGGCGAGCGAGGCGCTGACCCCCCGGGCGGACCGCCGGTTGCGTCGCGCCCGGCAGGCGACGCTGGTGTCGCTGGCCACCGGCGTCTGGGCGAGCGTCCTGCTACCGGCGGTCGGCCTGACCCGCGAGCCCGACCCGGTCCGGGTGGCCCTCGGCGCGGTTGGCATCCTCGCCTTCGTCATCGCCCAGACCGTCGTCCTGTACGCGGCCGTGACGCCGTGGCTCGACCCGCGCTGGCGGCGTCGCGCCGAGCTGAGCCTGGTCGGGGCGGCGGTGCTCACCGTTCCGCTGGTGGGTCCGGTGGCGGCCGGTAGCTGGCCGACCTGGGCCTGGCTCGGTGCGGCGCTGATCGGCATGACGCCGCTGCTGGTGCGCTGGCGGGCCGCGCTGGCAGTCGCGGCCGGTGTCCTGGCGGTGGCGGTCGCGGTGGCCTGGTGGACCGGCGGTTCCGTCCCGCGCCACCTCGCGGTGACCGGTGGGATCGGCGTGGCCGTCGCCGCCGTCAACGGGTTCCAGGTCTGGTTCTGGGACCTGCTGGTGGAGGCCCGGCAGGGCCAGGCCGCCCAGGCCCGGCTGGCCGCCACCGAGGAGCGGCTGCGCTTCGCCCGCGACGTGCACGACGTGCTGGGGCACCACCTCACCGTGATCGCGTTGAAGGCCGAACTCGCCGCTCGGCTCGCCCCGGTCGACCCGGAGCGGGCTGGCCGGGAGGCCGCCGAGGTGCAACGCTTGGCGGCATCCGCGCTGAGCGAGGTACGCGAGACCGTGCACGGCTATCGCGCCGTCGACCTCGACGAACAGCTCACCGCGGTGGCGGGGGTGCTGCGCTCCTGCGGGGTGCGGTGCACGGTGCGGCCGCCACCGGCGGACCTGCCGCAGAGCGCCGCCGTCGAACTGGCGGCGGTCCTGCGCGAGGCGAGCACCAACGTGCTGCGCCACAGCCGCGCCGACTGGTGCCGGATCCACATCGATCGGGAGGCCGACGTGGCCAGGATGACTGTCGCCAACGACGGCGCCGACGGCGGTGGCCCGGACGCGCACAGCCACGGCCTGCGGGGGCTGGCCGACCGGCTCGCCGCCGCCGGGGGCGAGTTACGGGTACACCGGGAGGACACGATCTTCACCCTCGAAGCCACCGTGCCGGCGCGGTCGTGATCCGCGTCCTGCTCGCCGACGACGAGGACCTGATCCGGGTCGCCGTCGCCGCGCTGCTCAGCCTGGAAGCGGACATCGAGGTGGTGGCGCACGCCTCCGACGGGCCGACAGCGGTCACCGCCGCCCTGGCACACCGCCCGGACGTGGCGGTGGTGGACCTGGAGATGCCCGGCCTGGACGGCATCGCGGTGGCCGCCGAGCTGACCCGGGTCCGACCCGACTGCGCGGTGGTCGTGCTGACCGGGCACGGTCGCCCCGGCCACCTGCGCCAGGCGCTGACCGCAGGTGCCCGAGGGTTCCTGCCCAAGGGCTCTCCGGGTTGGGCACTCGCCGACGTGATCCGCCGGGTGCACGCCGGAGGTCGCTACGTCGACCCGTCGCTGGCCGCCGACGCGTTGACCCTGCCTCCGTGCCCGCTGACCCCACGGGAACTGGAGACGCTTCGGCTGGCCGAGGTCGGCGCGCCGGTCGCGGTGATCGCCCGACGGGTGCACCTGTCCACCGGCACCGTCCGCAACCACCTCTCCGCCGCCGCGCAGAAGCTCGGCGCCGCCGACCGTGCCGAGGCGGTGCGCACCGCCCGGGACAACGGCTGGCTCTGACGAGTTGACGACCGGGTCGATCGTGACAGGGGTGACGGTGCGCCCCGGTAGCGTGTCGGGGTGCGTACGGTGGAGTTGGTCTGCTCGCCCGGTCTGGAGGTCACGGTCCGGGCGGTCTGGGGTCGACTGGCCGCCGCCGGGTTGCCCAGCCTGGCCCGCACCGTCCATCCGACCAACCGGCCGCACCTCACCCTCGCCGCCGTCGACGAGTTCCCGCCGGGGGTCGAGCGCCACCTGGCCGACCTGTTCGACGCGGCGCTGCCGGTGCCGGTGACGCTCGACCGGGTCGTCGTCCTCGACGGCAGCGCCCCGCTGGTCTGGCTCGTCCGACCCACCCTGGCGCTGACCGAGCTGCACGCCGCCGCCTGGGACATCCTCGCCGAGGCCGAGGGTCAGCGCCCGTGGCACGCGCCCGACGCGTGGGTGCCGCACCTGAGCCTGGCCCTGCGGTTCCGCAACGCGGACCTGCGGCTGGCCCGCGCCGTCGCCGGTGGGCAGCGACCGACCGGCGAGTTCGACGCCGCCCGCAGCTACGACGGCACGGACCGGACGGTGACCGCGTTGACCCGGTGCGAACAGCCATGAGCGTTGGCACCGATGGTCGGGGGATGGCCGAGTTGGCGGCCCTGCTGGCCGACGGCACCCGCGCCGGGATGTGCCTGGCGCTGCTCGACGGGCGGGCGTGGACCGCCGGTGAGCTGGCCCGGCGCGCCGGGGTCGCCCCGTCGACGGCAAGCGACCACCTCACCCGACTCGTCCAGGGCGGGCTGCTCGTCGAGGAACGGCAGGGCCGACACCGTTACCTGCGGCTGGCTGGGCCGTCGGTGGCCCAGCTGATCGAGGACCTGGCCAGCCACGCCCCGGCCACGCCCGCACCGACCGGGTCGCTGCGCGCGGTGACCGCCACCGCCTCCCTGGCGTACGCCAGGACCTGTTACGACCACCTCGCCGGCCGGCTGGGCGTGCTGATGTACGACGCGCTGCTGCGCGAGCGGCGGCTCGAGGGGTCCAGCGGGTTGGCGCTGACGCCCGACGGGTGGGCCTGGGCGGCCGGGTTGGGCGTACCCGCGGAGGTGCTGCGTGCCGCCCGCCGCCCGGTGGTCCGCGACTGCCTCGACTGGACCGAACGCCGCCCGCACCTCGCCGGGGCGCTCGGCGCGGCGCTGTGCCGCCGCTTCACCGACCTGGGTTGGATCAGCCAGGGCGCCGGCCGCGCCGTCCGCCTCACTCCCAGTGGCCGCCCTAAGCTGGCTGCCGCCCTGGCCATCCCCGAACACACCCTCGACCCGCCGGCGGCCCCGCCGGCCACGAGCGGCCGCGCCTGATCGGCGACCGGGGCGGGATCGTTCGGTCCGGGGCGAACTGTTCGCGCCCTACGGTCGGGCGGTGACTGACACCTGGCCTGTTATCGCGCCCGCCCCGGAAACACCCTTGTGTGGGGCGCCCTCGTTCGACCCGGCGCACGGTTGGTGGGTGACCCGGCACGCCGACGTGCGAGCGGCGCTCACCGACGCGGCGTTCCAGGTGCCGTCCGTGGACAGCGGCCCGCCCGGCACCCTCGCCTGGCTGCGCGCCACGGTCAGCCGGTTCAGCCCGCCCGCGCGGCACGCCGAGCGTCGGGCAGTCGCGGCGGCGGCGTTGGCCACGGTGTACCCGGACGAGCTGCGCGACGACGCGGCACAGCTGACCGGGGCCGTCCTCGACCGCGCCGGCGACCGCGTCGACGTGATGCGGGACCTGGCCCGGCCGGTGCCGCTACGGGCGTTGGCCGATCGCCTCGGCTTCGCTGATCCGGCAGCCGCCGGGACGGCGGTCGCGGTCGTCGCTGCGACGTACCACCCGGGGGTGGAACCGGCGTTGACGACGCGGGCCGACCGGGCGGTCGCGGCGCTGCTGGCGCTCGCGCCGCCCGGCCCGCCGGAGGTACGGGCGAACCTGATCGGTCTGCTGGTCCAGGCGTGCGACGCGACAGCCGGCCTGATCGGCGCCGCCGCCCATCACCTGCTGCCCCCGGGTGGTGCGCCGACCACGGCAGGTACCGCCGATCTGCTGGCCGAGGTACTGCGGCTCGACCCGCCGGTGCGGGCCACCCGACGGGTCACCGTCGATGGGGTACGCCTGGGCGGGCGCGACCTGCCGAAGGGTAGCCCCGTGCTGCTGCGCTTCGACGCGGCCAACCGTGACCCGCAGGTGTTTCCCGAGCCTGGAGCGTTCCAGCCCGGTCGGCCCGGTGCCGGGTTGTTGACCTTCGGGACGGGGGAGCGGGGCTGCCCGGGCGACCGGCACGCCCTGGCGCTGGCCACCGGGGTGCTCGACGTGCTGCGGGAGCACTGCCGGCGCGGCCCGAACCCGTTGCGTCATCAACCGCACCCGACCCTGCGGGTGCCGACGAGTCTGGAGGTGAGCATCCGATGACCGATCGTCGTGCCGCGTTCCACGCCCTGCACCGCGCCGGCCGCCCGCTGCTGTTGCCCAACGCGTGGGACCACGCATCGGCCGCCGCGCTCGCCGCAGGTGGGTATCCGGCTGTCGGCACTACGAGCCTCGGGGTCGCCGCGAGCGCCGGCCTGCCCGACGGCGTGGCGGCCACCGCCGGGGAGACCCTCGCCCTGGCCCGCCGGCTGGTCGGGCTGCCGGTGCTGCTCACCGTGGACGTGGAGGGCGGGTTCAGCGACGACCCGGCGGAGGTCGCCGAGTACGTGGCGGAGTTGGCCGGCCTCGGCGTGGTCGGAATCAACCTGGAGGACGGTCGCGCCGACGGCACCCTCGCCGACACTCAGGTCACCGCTGCCAAGGTCGCGGCGGTGAAGGCGGCGGTGCCGGACCTGTTCGTCAACGCCCGCACCGACACGTGGTGGCTCGGGGTGGACGATCCGCTGCCGCAGACTCTTGCCCGCGCTCACGCCTACCGGCTGGCCGGTGCCGACGGGATCTTCGTGCCCGGGACCGTCGACCTGGCCATCCTGCGCGTCCTCACCCAGCGGATCGACGCCCCGGTGAACGCGCTCTACCAGCCGGGCGGGCCGGGCCTGACCGAGTTGGGCAGGGCTGGGGTGGCCCGGGTCAGCACCGGTTCGCTGTTGTTCCGGGCCGCGCTGGGCGCCGCCCTCGCCGCAGCCGACGCCGTCCGCCTCGGTGGGGCCGCCGCACCGGCGGGACTGCCGTCGTACGCCGAGGTGCAGGCCCTGGTGTCGGCGGGCGACTGACCCGGTTCCCGGCCGTCGGCTGCGGGCCCGTTCCCGGCCGTCGGCCGCGGGCCCGCTTCCGGCCGCTCTCGGCGACTGACCGGCTCCCGGCCGCTCTCGGGGGCGGGCCGGGGCGGGGTGCGAGGGCGTGCGTCGAGGAGAGCCGGCGCCGGCGCAATCTGCTGGTCGGTGCCTTTGGAGCTGAATCGTTGACGACATCACCGTCGGGGCAAGATCGTGCTCGATCCTGGTTCCAGTGGCATCCCTCGTGGTTGAGGCCCCTACAACAAGGATCGAGCACGATCTTCGGGGCGGCCTGGCGGGCCGGGCGGCCTGGCGGGCCGGGCGAGCCGGGGCCGGGGCCGGGGCCGGGGGCGGGCCGGGCGAGCCGGGGCCGAGGGCTGTAGGCGGTGCACGCGCCACCCGCCGGGTGGTCCCACGCTGTGGCTGCTCCTCGGCTGCGGCTGATTCGTTGACGACATCAGCTCCATAGGCAGCGCGTCCACCCTTTGGCCCCTGCCGGCCTTTGGCCCCTGCCGGCCTTTGGCCCCTGCCGGCTCGGCGTCACGCCAGCGTGCCGGTGACGGCTGCCCGGCACCTTGCGAAAGCCGACGTCCCCGCACCTTAGAGGGGAGATAGGAGGAATGTTCGGTCCGTTCCGGTCAGGATGATTACGGTGTGTTTCAGGGCGAACCACCCCCGTGTCATGACCGGAGAGAGGGACCGTCATGCGAGTGCCCAGCCGTAGTCCGGGACAGCAACCCGGCTCGCCTCCGTCGCGCACCGCTCCGGCCCGCCGTCGACCCTCCGGCACGACTCCGCGTCGCGTTCCCGCCCCCGCGCCCGACCTGCCCGCGTACCGCGCCGCCGTGGCTGAGCTGCTGGTCGAGGTCGGTGCCCTGGCCGACGCGGCGAGCACCCGGGCCCGACAGGTGCTCATCGACGAGCGGTTGCGCGAGCCGGCGCTCGCCGCGGTCCTCGACGCCACCCCGCAGGGGCTGATCGGCGCGCGCGAGACGCTGCTGCTGGAGATGGCCCGCTACCAGCCGAACGACCGGACCTCCGCGCGGGACCTCAGCGCGCTGGTCCGGATCTACCTGCTCTCCCGCATCGACGTGCTGTGGTGGCAGGACGCCCCGGCCTTCGTCACCGACGACCAGGTCAACGGCAGCGCGGAACTTGTCGACCTGGAGTGGCTGCGCCGCCGCGACCTGCTGCGGTTCCGCTACCAGGAGCAGCCGGCCACGATGCTGGGCCGGGCCGCGCGGGGGCTGCGGCGCCGACTGCGGCCCGACGCCACCCCACACACCGCGGGGCTGCTGTTCCGCCGCGCCCGGCGCGAGGTGGTGGCGCTGCTCAACGACATCGGACGGGAGTTCGCCGCCGCCGCGCCGCCGGCCACCCCGCCGCTCTGGGTGACCAGCCTGGTCCGTAGCGCCGAGCACCAGTACCGGCTGCGCCGCCTGGGGTACGCGGCGATGCTGCCGAGCGGGCACTGCCTCGGCTACTCCGTCGATGTCGAACTGGCCTGGTTCGAGCGTTTCGGCGCCCGGGAGACCCTGGCGGAGCTGCTGCTGCGCCGGCAGGAGGCCGGCGAACTGAACGTGATCGACGAGGGACAGGCCTGGCACCTGTGTCTCGCGCCCACCGCCCGGCGGCGGCTACGCCGGGCGTACGAGGCCGAGATGGGGGTTTGAGCCGGTGTGCGGCATCGCGTTGAGCATCGGCCCCGAGGCGGACCCGGCGACCTTCCGGCGCATGCTCGCCGCCCTGGCCCCGCGCGGTGAGGTCACCGAGACCCGGTCCGAGAACGGGCTGCTCACCGGCGTCCGGCGGCTGCGGATCGTGGACCGGGACCGGGCGGTGCAACCGTGGACGTCGACCGACGAACGGTGGCTGCTCTGCTTCAACGGTGAAATCTTCAACTACCGGGAGCTGCGGGCGCAGCTGACCCGCCTGGGGCAGGCATTCCGCACCGAGAGCGACACCGAGGTGCTGCTCGCCGCGTTCCAGCAGTGGGGCGAGTCGGCGGTGACCCGGCTGCGCGGCGAGTACGCCTTCGCCATCGTCGAACGGGCCACCGGCCGGGCGTACCTGGCCCGCGACCCGCTCGGGGTGAAGCCGCTGTACTGGTCGCGTCGGCCCGGCTGCCTGCACCTCGCCTCCGAGGTCAAGGCGCTCGTCGGGCACGGGGCCCCGATCGCCGAGGTGCCGCCCGGGCACCACGGCTGGGCGGCGGCGGACGGGCACGTGCGCCTGAGCCCGTACGTCGATCTGCTCACCATCGGCGACGGCCTGCCGGTCATCGACGACCCGGACGAGGCGGCGCTGCTGGTCCGCGCCGCGCTCAGCGACGCGATCCGGATGCGGGTGGAGACCGACCTGACCGTCGGGGTGGTGCTCTCCGGTGGCCTGGACAGCTCGTTGACGCTGCGGCAGGTCCGGGACATCCACCCGGACTGCGTCGCGGTGACGGTCGGCGTGGCGGACAGCCCCGACGTGGCGTACGCCCGGCGGCTCGCCGCTGACCTCGACGTACCGCACGTGGTGGTCGAGCTGCGTCCGCGCGACATCCGGCTCGCCGACGTCCGCGAGGCCATCCGGATCTCCGAGCTGACCGAGTACGGCGACATCATCAACGCCGTCGTCTCGGTGCCGATCTTCCGGCGGCTCCGCGACCTGGGCATCAAGGTGGTGCTGACCGGCGACGGCTCCGACGAGCTGTTCGGCGGGTACCGGATGTACCACCAGGTCGGCCCGGCGGCGGCCCGCCGGCTGTTCCTGCACCGGATCCGTAACCTGTGCCGCACCGAGTTGCAGCGGGTCGACCGGGCCGCCATGGCGCACGGCGTGGAGGCCCGGGTGCCGTTTCTCGACCTCAGCGTGGTGGAGCTGGCGATGCGGCTGCCGGTGGACCTGAAGCTGCGCCACGGCCAGGAGAAGTGGATCGTCCGGCGGGCGTTCGCCGACGTGCTGCCCGACTACATCGTCCGTCGTCCGAAGAACCCGATGTCGTACTCCTCGGGGCTGCACGAGCGGGTCCGGCTGTACAAGCCGCTCTTCGCCCGGCTGCACCGCTCGTTCGGCTACGACCTGCAGGAGCCGGTCCGCCGGGACTTCGACACCGTGCTCAGCCGCTGCGGCAACGACCTGGACCGGGCCATCGCCGACGGGCTGACCCGACCCGACTACACGGTCCTGGAACACGCCCGTGACCTGGTCGGCGCGGCGAAGTGGAACGCCGCGCCGATGGTCCGCCGGCTGGTCGGTCCGCGCCCGGCCCGCCGCTGAGGGCCGCGCCCGGGAGCTGTCAGGTCACCAGCAGCAGTGCGCCGACCGCCGCGAGCGTCCCGGTGACCGCGAGCAGGGTGCTGGTCAGCACGAACCGGGTCACCGGCACCGCCACCCCGGCCGCCCGGCAGCGCTCGAACCACAGCAGGGTGGCGAGTGACGCCCAGGGAGCGGCCAGCGGGCCGACGTTGGTGCCGATCAGCAGGGCCAGCAGGCGGGTGTGGTCGGCGGTCGGCAGCACCGACTCGCCGGCCAGGTAGGCGGGCAGGTTGTTCACCGCGTTGGCGAGCAGCGCTCCGGTGCCACCCGCGCGGAGGGCGCCCAGCGCGCCGCCGTCGACGCCGAGCAGGGTGCCGACCACGTCGTCCAGCCCGTGCCGGCCGAGGGTCTGCACCACCAGGAACAGGCCGGTGACGAAGAACAGCAGGCGTACCGGGATCAGCCCGGGGCGCAGCGTGGCGGGGGAGCGGACGAGGAAACCGACGAGCACCAGCGCCGCCGCCACGGTGGAGGCGAGCCCGATCTCCACGCCGGCGAGGATGCCGGCGACGAAGATCAGGCAGCCGGCGAGCGCCGTACGGTGCAGCACCGGGTCGGCCGGCTGGTGCCGGGTCGGTGGGACGAAACGCCCACCGGCCGGCCGCTCCCGCCGCCACCACCCGAACCAGAGCAGGGCCATGGTGACCGTTACGGCGGCGACCTGCGGCACCGCCATCCGGGCCGCGTACGCCAGGGGCGCCAGATCGACCCGGTCGGCGGCGAGCAGGTTGGTCAGGTTGGACACCGGCAACAGCAGGCTCGCGGTGTTCGCCAGCCAGACCGTGGTGACGGCGAGCGGGGCGGCGGGGATCCGCAGGTTACGGGCCAGCGCGAGTAGCACCGGGGTGAGCAGCACGGCGGTGGTGTCGAGGTTGAGCACCAGGGTGGTCAGTGTGGCGAGACCGCCGCAGAGCAGGAACAGCGCTGCCCAACTGCCCCGGGAGGCCCGGGCCAGCCGGCTGGCCAGCACGTCGAACACGCCGGCCACGGCGGTCAGCTCGGCGAGCACGATCACGGTGCCCAGGAACAGCAGCAGCGGCAGGATCCGGTGCAGGGTGGCGGTGGTCTCGGCGCGGGGGAGCAGCCCGCTCAGCGCGCAGGCCGCGCCGAGCACGGCGAGGACGGCCGCCACCACGTCCAGCGGGTGGGGCCGCCAGCGCGTGGTCGGTTCGGGCGGGGCTGCGAGTGTCACATCGGGTCACGTTGGCACAGGTCCTGACCTCGCGCTCGGCAACCCCGAGCAAGGGTGACCGGTCCCACGGTGGCCGCCGTCGGACACCCCCTGGTCCCCCTTCCACGCCCCTGCGCCACCGACCGGGCGGGGTGGGCAACCGTCGATCGGTACCATCGCGTCTAATGGATATGCGCAGGACTCTGCCGGCTGTCGCGACGGCCCTACTGTTCACCGTGACCTCCTGTGCCCCGTCGGAGCCGCCGTCGCGCGTCGGCCCGTCGCCGGCCGCCCCGGTCGCCTCCCGCCAGGACCCGGAGCAGGCCGAGCGGACCCTGGCCAGCCTGCGCCGCGTGGACGACCTGCCGCTGTACGAGATGACGTACGTCGGGGCGTACGACCCGACGGTGGGCACCGATGCCACGCCACCCAGCCCGTTCGGTTGCTCGTTGTTCGTCGCCGCCGGTGACCCGGGCCGGCCGGTGTTCGCCCGCAACTTCGACTGGGACGCCAACCCGGCGCTGGTCCTGCGGACCGACCCGCCGGACGGCCACGCGTCCATCTCGCTCGTCGACATCTCCTACCTCGGGGTCGGCGCGGATCCCCGTGGTGACCGTCGTCTGCTCGACGCGCCGCTGCTGCCTTTCGACGGGATGAACGAGCGGGGCCTCGCCGTCGGGTTGGCGGCGGACGACGCGGCGACCGTCCGCCCCGACCCGGGTAAGCCCACCGTCGGCTCGGTACGGATCCTGCGGCTGGTGCTGGACCAGGCCGCGACTGTCGACGAGGCGGTCGCCGTCTTCACCCGGCACAATCTCGACGTCGACGGTGGGCCGCCGCTGCACTATCTGGTGGCGGACGCGACCGGAGCGTCAGCGGTGATCGAGTTCGTGGACGGTCGTATGCGGGTGGAACGGGGTGCGGGCGGCTGGCAGGCGCTGACGAACGTGCAGGTCGTCGGCGTACCCGAGCAGCGGCGGCGTGCGGACCGCCGGTACGGGCAGATCGCCGCCGCGCTGACCGACGCCGGCGGGGTGCTGGACGTCGCCGCGGCGCACCGGCTGCTCGCCGCCGTCCGGCAGGGGCACACCCGCTGGTCGGTGACCTACGGGCTGCGTACCGGCGAGGTCCGGGTCGTCACCGCGGGCGGCGGTGAGCGGCGCTACCACCTGGCGACGGGCTGACCCGGTCGGCTCTTCCGGACATGGCCGGGCCCGGCCCCCCGAAGATCGGGGACCGGGCCCGGTCGCGTGCTCGGTGCCTACACAGCCTCGGTGTCTACCAGCCCAGGTAGCTGGGCTGGGTCTGCACGTTGAGCTCCTGGTAACGGGTCAGCTTGGCCGTCCAGGTACGCCAGTCGTTCAGCTCCAGGACGTCCAGGCCCTTGACCATGTCGTTGGAGTAGATGTGGCCGTTGTAGTAGTACGCGGACCAGGTGCCGCCGCCGACGAACGTGTCGGCCGAGAGCGGGCCGCGCTCCCAGAAGGCGATCTCCTTCGGGTTGGCCGAGTCGGTGAAGTCGAACACCGAGATGCCACCCTGGTACCACGCCTGGACCATGATGTCCCTGCCGAGCACCGGGACCAGCGAGCCGTTGTGCGCCACGCAGTTCTCGGTGTCGGCGTTCGCCCGGGGGATCTTGTAGTAGCTGCGGAAGGTCATCGTCCGGGCGTTGCCCCGGCCGGCGATGTCGTAGATGGCGTCCGCGCCCCGGTTCGGGCCGACGGTCTCGTTGCAGGTCGCCGCCCCGCCACCACCCAGCTCGTCGGTGAAGATCACCTTGGTGCCGGAGTTGTTGAAGGTGGCCGAGTGCCAGAACGCGAAGTTGACCTCGTCCCGGACCCGGTTGATGACGCGGGGCGCCTCGCGGTTCTTGATGTCGAGCAGGATGCCGTCACCCATGCAGGCGCCGGCGGCCAGGTCCTTCGACGGGTAGGCGGTGATGTCGTGGCAACCGGTGGTCGCCGAGCCGGTCGAGCTGCCCGGGAAGCCGCCGTCCGGGAAGAGGTTCGGCGTCGCGACCACCGCCGCGTCGGTCGGCTTCTTCACCGGCACCTTGATGATGGAGATGGAGTCGTGCGGCGGCTGGCAGTCCGGGAACTCGGCCCGCGGGCTGTACGAGGAGACGTACAGGTAGACGGCCTTGCGGTCCTTGCCCGGCACCAGGGTGTGGGTGTGGGAGCCGCAGGCCGTCTCGACGGACTTGATGTAGCGCGGGTTGGCCTTGTCCTTGATGTCGAAGACCTTGATGCCCTCCCACGAGCCCTTCACGTCCGCTCCCTGCGTGGTGCTGTTGCAGGAGTCGTCGCTGCGGGACGAGTCGGTGGAGAGGAAGAGCAGGTCACCGTGGACGGAGATGTCGTTCTGCGACCCGGGGCAGAGCACCCGGGCCTTGACCGTCGGCGCGCTGGGCCGCGAGATGTCGTAGATGACGAAGCCGTTGTAGTTGCCGGCGTACGCGTACCTGCCCTGGAAGGCGATGTCGCTGTTTGTCGCGTCCAGTGGGGCGACCTTCGGCAGGTTCGCGATCTGGCGCAGGTTGGGGCTGCTCACGATCTCGTCGACGCCGGGGATCGTGTTGGTGAGCGCGGGTGCTGGGGCCGCCTGCGGCACCGCCTGGGCGTTGCTCGCCGGGGAGACGAGGGCGCTGGCGACGAGGAGGCCGGTCGTGGCGAGCGCCACGATGCGCAGTTGTCGTAACCGTGGCTTGTGGAGTCTGATCATCGGCGGGGCCCTTCGCAAGGGGGAGACGATGGTCGACACGTTACCGCCCGACGAAGAACGTCGATGTGAGCTGGATCACATGAAAGTGACTTCTTCAATGGATAGCATCGCGGTGACCTCGACCTCAGGGAGTGGCCCATGACCAATCGGCGCGCACGCACCCTTGCGGTCGTCACACTGAGTCTCACGTTGTCGCTGGTGGTGTTCCTGGCGATCCGCCTCGACGGCGACAGTGGTCCGGGCGCCGCGCGGCCGGTCTCCGCGCCCGCCACCTCCGCCGCGTCGCCGACCGTCAGCCCCGTCCCCACCGACCTCACCGTCATTGCTCCGGGCCGCCCCGGCGAGACGGCCGCCACCCGCCCGGCACACGAGGTCCGCGACGCCGGCCCGGCCCCGCACAACTCCTTCGACGTCGTGTTCGTCCACATGATGATCCCGCACCACGCGCAGGCCCTGGCGATGGCAGAGCTCGCCCCCGACCGGGCCGCCGACCCCGACGTCCGGGCCATCGCCGAGCGGATCCGGGCCAGCCAGGGGCCGGAGATGGGCATGATGCGCGGTTGGTTGCAGACCCGTGGCCTCCCGGCGGAGGACAAGGGGCACGACCACGGCAGCATGCGTGGCATGCAGTCGCCCGAGGCGATGCGGCAGCTCGCCGCCGTCCGGGGCGCGGACTTCGACCGGCTCTTCGTCCGGATGATGACCGAGCATCACCAGGGCGCCATCGAGATGGCCACCAAGCTGCTCACGGTCGGCTCCGACCTGACGCTCAACGAGTTCGCCAACTCCGTCGCCACCGAGCAGACCGTCGAGATCGAGCGGATGCGCGAGATCCTCGGCTCCTGAGCGGGGCACGAGAGCCGCGGGTTCCAGCCCGTACGCTGGGTGACCGTGAGACGCACCCTGTTCGGTCGCCCGCTGCGCGGCGTCGCCTTCGACGTGGCCGTCGCCGCGCTGGTGGTGCTGGTCTCCCTGACCGCGGCGGTGAACCAGCCGGGCGGCTGGGCGGCCACGGCGGTCGGCGTGGCCATGGCGGTGGCGCTGCTGTTCCGCCGCACCCACCCGAGCGCGGTGACGGTGGCGGTCGCGGTGCTCGCCCTGATTCAGGTGTTCGCCCGGTGGGGTCCGCTCGTCTACGACGTGGCCGTCCTGATCGCGCTCTACAGCGTCGTGAAGTACGGCCGGCGGTTGCGCGACGGCGTCCTGGCCGGCGTGGTCGCGGCCGTCGGCGTGCTGCTGGCCGCCGCGCAGACCCCGGGCGTCATCCTGTGGTGGGTGACCGCGCTGTGGTACGCGCTCGTCACCGGCGCGGTGTGGTTGGTCGCGCTCAACGTGCGGACCCGCCGGCTCTACGTGCTCAGCCTGGAGGAACGGGCCGCCACGCTCGAACGCGAGCGGGAGGCCGAGTCCCGGGCGGCGGTCGCCGAGGAGCGCACCCGCATCGCCCGTGAGCTGCACGACGTGGTCGCCCACAGCATGGCCGTGATGATCGTCCAGGCGGACGGCGCCCGGTTCATGTTCGACCGGGATCCCGACCAGGCGCGTTCGGCCGTGAAGGTGGTCGCGGACACCGGTCGGGAGGCGCTCGAGGAGATGCGCCGGCTGGTCGGCGTCCTGCGGGACGCCGGCCCGGCCGGCGCGGACGGGGCCGACGGGCTGGCGGTGGCGGCCGACCCCGAGCACCGGCGGCTCGCCCTGACCGAGCTGCCCGACCTGCTGACCCGGTTCGACGACGCCGGGCTGCGGGTCCGCAGCACCGTCAGCGGCACCCCACCGGCGCTGCCGCCCGGCCTGGAGCTGACCGTGTACCGCGTGGTGCAGGAGGCGCTGACCAACGCGCTCAAGCACGCCGGGGTGGGTGCCGGCGTCGAGGTCGCCCTGGCGTACACCGCCGAGGCCGTCGTGGTCCGGGTGGTCGATGACGGTCGCGGCCGCCCGCTGGTCAGCCCGGCGCCGTCCGGGGGTCACGGCCTGCTCGGCATGCGGGAGCGGGTGACGGTGTACGACGGCAGCCTCACCGCCGGTCCCCGCCTGACCGGGGGCTGGCAGGTCGAGGTTCGGCTGCCGCTACCGTCGGAGCCGGCAACGGAGGTGATCGCGGCATGACGGTCCGGGTGGTGATCGTGGACGACCAGGCGCTGGTCCGCGCCGGGTTCCGGATGGTGTTGGGCTCCCAGCCCGACCTGGAGGTCGTCGGGGAGGCGATCGACGGCGCGGACGCCCTGCGGGTGCTCGCCCGCACCGAGGCCGACGTCGTGGTGATGGACATCCGGATGCCCACCATGGACGGGGTGGAGGCGACCCGGCGGCTCTGCGCCGAGCGGCCCGAGGGCGGTCCGCGGGTGCTGGTGCTGACCACCTTCGACACCGAGGCGGACGCCTTCGCGGCACTGCAGGCCGGGGCGAGTGGATTCCTGCTCAAGAACGTCCCACCGGAGGAGCTGCTGGCCGCGATCCGGGTGGTGGCCCAGGGCGACTCGGTGGTGGCTCCGTCGATCACCCGGCGGCTGCTGGACCGGTTCGCCGGGCAGCTCGGCGCCGCCCCGGGCGCCGACCCTCGACTCGCGCAACTCACCGACCGGGAACGGGAGGTGCTGCTGCTCGTCGCCCAGGGGCTCTCCAACGCGGAGATCGCCGCCCGGGTGCACGTGGCCGAGGCGACGGTGAAGACCCACGTCGGGCGGATCCTGGCGAAGCTCCAGCTCCGCGACCGGGTCCAGGCGGTGGTTCTGGCGTACGAGAGCGGGCTGGTCACTCCCGGCGGGTGACGCCGCGTACGACCTGGGTCGTAGCTGTCGACGGGCGCACCGCGACCCGGGGCGCACGCAGGTCGAGCGCGCAGGTGGAGATCGCCAGACAGGTGCCGGCCATAGCGTCGGAGGGGTCCGATCCGCCGCCCGCACCGGGAGCCCCGCATGATCCGCCTGACCCTGCGTTCGCTGCGTGCCGAGGCGCTGCGCATGCTGCTCTCGGCGCTCGCCGTCGTCCTCGGTGTCGCGTTCGTCGCCGGGACGATGATCTTCGTCGACGGGATGCGGGCCGGGGCGTACGAGCGGGCCGGCACCTTCGACCGCCACACCGACCTGGGTGTCTACTCGGCCGGCCGCGAGACGTTGCCCCCGGGCCTTGTCGACCGGGTGCGGACGGTCGACGGGGTGAGCGCCGCCGGCGGTGAGTTGACCAACACCGCCGGCATCGTCGGTGCCGACGGTCGGCCGGTGCTCGGCTTCACCATGCTCGTCGCCATCCCCACCGAGGACGCCCTGCGCTCGTACGACGTGGTGGCCGGCCGGTTGCCGGACCGGGCCGGCGAGGTGGTGCTCGACGCGCCCACGGCCGCCGACCAGGGCTTCGGGCTCGGCGCGACGGTCCGGGTGGGGGCCACCGGCGGGGCGGCCCGCCCGTACACCCTGGTCGGCACGGTCGACGTGGCCGGCACCGTCCGCGACGTCGGCGGTCCGTTCGTCGGGCTGGTAGGGCCGGACGCGTTGGCCCTCACCGGCGAGCGGGGCTACGGCCGGATCATGGTGGCGGCCCGACCGGGCGCCGACCTCACGGCGCTGACCGCGAAGGTACGCGCGGTGGCCGGCGCCGAGGCCACCGTGAAGAGTCGCCAGCAGATTCTCGACGAGGCCGTGGCGGAAGCGGTCCGCAACGTGAACCAGTTCCGCATGCTGCTGTTGATCTTCGTGGGAGTCGCGATCGTGGTGGCCGGCTTCGTGATCGCCAACACCTTCGCGATCGTGCTGGCCCAGCGCACCCGCCGGACCGCGCTGCTACGCCTGGTCGGTGCCACCCGGGGGCAGGTCTTCCGATCGACCCTGCTGGAGTCGGCCGTGCTCGGGCTCGTCGCCTCCGCGCTCGGCGTCCTGCTCGGGGTGGCCCTCGCCGGCGGGCTGCGGCTGCTGCTGTCCCGACTGGACGTGCCGGTCAGCGGTGGGCTGACCGTGACCGGTTCGACCGTGCTCACCGCCCTGCTGCTGGGCACCGGGCTCACCGTGTGCGCCGCCCTGCTGCCGGCCTGGCGCGGGACGCGGATCGCCCCGGTGGCCGCGCTCACCGACGCCGCGGTGCAGCCGAGCCGCGGTGCCGGTCGAGGTCGGCTGGCCGTCGGCGCGGTGCTCCTCGCAGTCGGTGTCGCCGCGCTCGCCGGCGCCGCGAGCGCCGGTCAGCTCCTGCTGGTGGCGCTCGGTGGGGTGCTCACCTTCTTCGGGATCGTGCTGTTCGGGCCGGTGCTCGTCCCGGCACTGGCCCGGGTCTTCGGCTGGCCGGTACGTCGCCTGCTCGGCGCCACCGGCGAACTGGCGGTCGCCAACACGGTGCGCAACCCGCGGCGGGTCGCCGCGACGACGACCGCGTTGGTGATCGGGATCGGGCTGGTCTGCGCGTTCATGGTCGGCGCGCGCAGCACCAAGGACGGCATCGAGCGCAGCGTGGACGCCCAGATCGGCACCGACTTCGTGGTCAGCGGAATCGGTCAGAACCTGCCGGCCGCCCTCGTCGGCGAGCTGGCCGCCCGCCCCGAGCTGGGGGTGGTGCACGAGCAGCGCAGCACCGTCGTCGACGACGTCGAGATCCGCGCGGCCCACCCCGCGCTCGTCGGCCGGACGCTGAGCGGGGTGCTGGCCGGCGACGCCGGCCGGGTCGGGCCGGGTCAGGTGCTGGTGCACAGCGAGCTGGCGAGGGTACGCGGTTGGCAGGTCGGCTCGCCGGTGACCGTCGGAGGGCGGCCGTTCCGGGTGGCCGCCGTGGTCACCGACGACACCCCCGCCGGCGAGGTGCCCGCGGGTCACGTCATCGACCTGTCCGACCAGGACTTCGCCGCGCTCTTTCCGAAGCAGCGTGGTTACCTGGCCGAGGTCGACCCCGCCGCCGGGGTGAGCCCCGAGCAGGCCCGCGACGCCATCGCCACGGTGCTGGGCCGATACCCGACGGTGAACCTGTTGGACCAGGGCGCGTACAAGAAGATGCTCACCGGCACGGTGGACATGCTGCTCGCCTTCGTCACCGCGCTCCTCGGCCTGGCCGTGGTGATCGCCCTGGTCGGTGTGGCGAACACCCTGAGCCTGTCGGTGGTCGAGCGGACCAGGGAGAACGCGGTCCTGCGAGCGGTCGGGCTCACCCGGGGGCGGATGCGGGTGGTGCTCGCCATCGAGGCGGTGCTGATGGCGCTTGTCGGCGCGGTGCTCGGCATCGGGCTCGGCACCGGGGTCAGCGCGTCCGCGATGGCCCTGCTGGACCGTCTCGGCGGCGACTTCCACGTGGTACTTCCGCTCGGCCAGCTCGGGCTGGTCCTCGGTGTCGCGGTGCTGGCCGCCCTGCTCGCCTCGGTGCTGCCGGCCCGTCGGGCGCTGTCCCGTCCGGTCGTCGAGGCACTCGCCGACACGTGACCGGGTCGGTGTCACCTCCGGGCCGCCGGCCGGACATCCGCCGGCCGGTCCCGCCATCATCCCCGGCGGCGGGACCGGCCAGCGGTGCCGGGTCTAGAGGCGTTCGACCATCGGGCCGACGCACCTGTTGCGGGTGTCGAAGACGTAGCGGGCGTGCTTGACCACGAGGTCGTAGTCGAAGGTGTCATGGTCGGTGACCACCACCACGGCGTCGGCCGCGCGCACCTCCCGTTCGGTGAGCCCGACCATGGTGACCCCGGCGGGGAGGTGGTGCGCCTCCGCGTACGGCTCGACGGCGTGGACCTCCGCGCCGAGGGCCTGCAACCGACGCGCCACGTCGACGGCGGGGGAGTCGCGCATGTCGCCGGTGTTCTTCTTGTACGCCAGACCGAGCAGCAGGAGGCGGGCGCCGCTGACGGCACGGCCGTCCCGGTTCAGCCCCCCCATGATCCGCTGGGTGACGTGTTCGGGCATCTCGTGGTTGACGTCGTTGGCCAGCTCGATGAACCGGAACTGTCGACCAAGGCGACGCTTGACCTGCCACGACAGGTAGCACGGGTCGATCGGCAGGCAGTGCCCACCGACGCCGGGGCCGGGCCGGAACGGCAGGAAACCGAACGGTTTGCTCGAGGCGGCGTCGATCGCCTGCCAGACGTCGATGTCGAGGTGGTGCGAGAGCATGGTCAACTCGTTGATCAACGCGATGTTGACCTGACGGAAGGTGTTCTCGATCAGCTTGGTCAGCTCGGCGACGCGGGTGGAGTCCACCGGCACGGTGCGCTCCACCAGGCGCCGGTAGAAGTCGTCCACCCGGGCCAGCGACGCCTGGTCCACACCGGAGACCACCTTCGGGGTGTTCTCCAACCGCCAGGTCGGGTTGCCCGGGTCGATCCGCTCCGGGCTGTAGCCGAGGTGGAAGTCGCCGGGACTGGTCAGCCCGCTCGCCGACTCCAACAGCGGGCGCAGCAGTTCCTCGGTGGTGCCCGGGTACGTCGTCGACTCCAGGATCACCGTGCAACCCGGGCGCACGTACGGGCCGATGCCGATCCCGGCCTGCTCGACGTAGCTCAGGTCCGGGGTGCCGTCCCGCAGCGGCGTCGGCACCGTGATGACGCAGATGTCGAACCCGTCGGCGTCGGTGTACTCCGTGCTGGGGTGGTACCTGCCGCTGCCCAACGCGCGGCCCAGCCGATCGGCCGGGATGTCCTCGACGAACGACTCGCCGGAGGCGAGACGCTTCACCCGGTCGGCGTCGACGTCGAGACCGACGACGTCGAGCCCCGCCTCGACGGCCCGCATGGCCAGTGGCAGCCCGACATACCCCTGACCGATGACGACCAGCTTTTCAGCGCTCACCCAGGCTCCCGCAGCAGATGTGTAAATGGCCTGCTGAGAGCCTAGAGGCGTCTTCGGCGCCGTAAGTCCGTTTTGGGGATATCGGTGCTGGTGGGGCTGCGGAGGTCGGCCGCCGGCGGACGGATCAGCCGCCCGCCGGCACCTCCGGATCGACCGGCGCGCTCGTCGTGGTGGGCGGGTCGGACGGCGTCGGCGGGTCACTCGGTGCCGCGCTTGTCGGCGGCGCGCTCGTCGGCGCCCCCGTGGTGACGGCCGCCGTCGGCGTCGGCGAGTTGACGGTCTGGCTCGGCTGCACGTTCGGCGTCGCCGAGACGGAGGCCGACGGGGTGCTGCCGGGCGGGCGCGGGCGGTCCGGCCGGCCCGGCTCGACGCTGGTGATCTGCTCGTTCGCCGCGGGCAGGTCGACGGGGCCGCTCGGTGCCACCGTCGGCGAGGTGCTCGGCAGGCGCACCGCCGGGTTCTCACCGGCATCGCGCGTCGCGGCCAGTGCCGCGCCGAGCCCGACCAGCGCGACCATCATGACCGCGGCAGCGCCGACGAGCGGACCCCGCCGTCGCTCGGCCCGCGACCTGCTGTCCACCGCCGCGCCGGCCGGCACGTCCGCGCGGGTGCCCGGCCCGCCGTCGCGCAGCGCGACGGGCGTGGCCATCGCGGTCGGCGGCTCGCCGCCGGTGACCGCCGTCCGAGCGGCCTCGGCCATCGACGCCCCGCTGGTGAACCGCTCCAGTGGATCCTTTGCCAGGGCCCTCGACACCAGGGCGCGGACCGCCTCCGGAATGTCGTGCGGAAGCTCCGGTGGCTCGTCGTCGAGGTGACGGACGGCGACCTGGAGCGGGTTGTCGCCGGTGAACGGCGGACTGCCGGTGAGGCAGCAGTAGGTGACCGCTCCCAGCGCGTAGATGTCGGTGGCACCGCTGACCGGACGGCCGGCGGCCTGCTCGGGAGCCATGTAGAGGGCGGTGCCCGGCACCGCGTTGGTGCTGGTGATGCTGGTGATGTCGGTGGAGCGGGCCACCCCGAAGTCGACCAGGACGACCGTGCCGTCCTCCTGGACCAGCAGGTTGCTGGGCTTGACGTCGCGGTGCACGATGCCGCCGCGGTGTGCCGCGTTGAGCGCCGCCGCCGCCTGGGCCACGATCGACATCGTCTCGGCCACGTCGAGTCGCCCGGCCGCCTCGATCCGCTTGGACAACGGCTCGCCGGCGACGAACTCCATTACGAGGTAGTCCGCCCGGCCACCGTCGGCGAGGTCGTCCGCACCGCAGTCGAAGACCTGCACGATGCCGGGGTGCCGCAACGCGGCCATGATCCGGGCCTCGGCGCGGAACCGGGCGATGAAATCGGGGTCGGAGACCAGTGCCGGCAGCAGGACCTTGACCGCGACCTGTCGGCCGAGAATCAGGTCGGAGGCACGCCACACGTCGCCCATGCCGCCCGTGGCGACACGTTCGTCCAAGCGGTAGCGACCGCTGAGCACGACCTCCGATGACAGCACGGCATTACCGTACCTAGAGCGCCGCAGCGCGGCGCGCCGCGGCCGGGCCACCGGGTGGCTGGTTCCGGCTGACTGATCCGGCCTGACCTGTGTGGACGCTCGGTCCCTGGTGACGCTGCGGATCGAGGCTGTCACCAAAAGCGACATTTTCCGTCGTTCGGGCCCCCGACCGTGGCAAGAAATCGCCTTCAGAGGCAGTTGGCGTCCCCTGCTCACTGCCCGTTACGACGACGCGCCGTCGCGCAGGGTAGATAATTGTCACTCTTCCGTGACACGACGCCGACTTGTCGCCTCGTGGGCCCCCTCTTAGCGTTAGCCCGGCTCGGGCCCACGGCTGTCTCGGAGCGCGGCGCACCGATCGACGACCCTGGCGTCGGCTCCGGACACGCCGCCCCGACAATCATGGTCGCGGGCACGATCGGAGCGGGGGAGGGTGGTGCGGGTGCTGATCGGGCGTACGCCTCGTGCCGGGTGGCCTGCCCCGGCGTGGCGGCTCGGGCCGGTCCGCCGACTGCGACGCGTGGGCCGCGGATGACAGTCGACCTGTCGGAGATGGTGAGCGCCGCGCAGGCCGGCGACGAGGAGGCGTTCCGCTTCCTCTACCGCAGCCTCCAACCCGGGCTGCTGCGGTACCTCACCGCCCTCGTCGGGGCCGACGCCGAGGACGTGGCCTCCGAGACCTGGCTCCAGATCTCCCGTGACCTGCCCGGCTTCACCGGGGGCGAGTTCCGGGCCTGGACGGTCACCATCGCCCGCAACCGCGCCATGGACCACCTGCGCCGGATGCGTCGCCGTCCCTCGCTCCCGGTCCCGGTGCAGGCGCTCGTCGAGTTGCCCAGCGACGCGGACACCGCCGAGCGCGCCAGCGAGACGATCGGCACCGAGACCGCCCTCGCGCTGATCGCCACCCTGCCGCCCCGGGAAGCCGAGGCGGTCCTGCTGCGGGCCGTGATCGGGCTGGACGCGGGGTCCGCCGGCCGGGTGCTGGGCCGCCGCGCCGGCGCCGTGCGGACCGCCGCGCACCGCGGTCTCCGCCGGCTCGCGGTCCTGTTGGAGCGGCAGAGCCCGGCCGGGCCGCCGGTCGGGGTCGAGGGGGTGCCTCCGCAGCGTACGGGCGGCGGCCCCACCCTGCGGGCACCGCACGTCGAACCGGCGGACGGCTGACGTGAGGGGACTCCCGATGAACCCGTTCCGGCGGGCCGACCATACCGACACCGAGCGGCTGCTCGACTCGGCCCGCACCCGGGCGGAGGCCACGCCGGATCGGGACGCCTCCTCCCCGCCCGGACCACCACAGGGGCACCCGGACGTACCCCCGGCCGAGCCGGTGGTCGCGTTGCTCGCCGCGGCGGCCGGCCCCGCCCGTGCGGGTGAGTTGGCCGGCGAGGAGGCCGCGCTGGCCGCGTTCCGGGCCGCCCGGGCCGACCCGTCGCCAGCCGTGCCGCAGCGGTCGGGTCGTCGCCGGGTGACCACCGGCGCGGTCGCCTGGATCGCCGCGGTGGCAGCCACCGCCACCGCGGGGGCCGCCTTCGCCGCGGTCACCCGGGACCGCGAGCCGGACCCGGTCACACCGGCGCCGTCGCGCACCTCACCCTCGCCGCACCTCGGTGCCTCCCGGTCGGTCCAGCCCAGCCACCCGACGGCGCCCGGCGTCCCGCCGGTCGGCACGCCGTCGCCCGTCACCGGCACACCACCGGCCAGCCCTCCGGTCGGCCACCTGCACGGACTGTGCCGCGCGTGGCGGGCCAAGAAACCCGATCAGCGGGAGAAGGCGCTACGCACGCCGGGCTTCCAGAAGCTGGTGACCGCCGCCGGCGGCCCCACCCAGGTCGAGGCGTACTGCCAGCGGCTGGTGCCCGAGACCGAGCCGCCCGAGCCGACCAAGGTCACGCCGTCGGAGTCGGCGAAGAGTAAGCCCTCCCCGTCGGCGAAGGCCCCGCCGTCACCGCCGCGCCCGGGCCACCGCGCCAACGGCTGAGCGGTCCCGGCTCGAGCGGTTTGGTTCGGGCCTGCATCGGAAATTCGTCTGTTAGACAGAGGTTGGTGGCGCCGTGCTCGCCCCCGATGGTGTCGGTGGGTGGGTTTACGGTGGCACAGTGTGCCGAACCCGGCGCATGGAGAGGGGGCTCGACCCTTGGTGACGTCACCCGACCTGGACCGCAGCGCCATTCTGCGCGAGTCCGCAGCCGCAGTCCGGCACCTGGCCCGGATCTGCTTCAAGACCGGCCCACCCACCCACACCGGCGTCGAACTGGAATGGACCGTGCACGACGCCGCCGATCCCGCCCGCCCCGTCGACACGACGCGCCTGCGAGCGGCGCTGGGGCGGCACAGCCCCGCAACGCTTGATGCCACCAGCCCGGCCGAGCGGCTGCGACACGGCGGCATGGTCACCCTGGAGCCGGGTGGCCAGGTGGAGATCTCCACCCCGCCCCGCCCCTCGGTCGGCGCGTTGATCCGCGCCACCGACGTCGACATCGCCCAGGTCATCGACCTGCTGGCCACCGCCGGGCTGGTCCTCGGCCCCAGCGGCATCGACCCCCACCGACGGCCCCGCCCGGTGGTGGAGACTCCTCGCTACCGAGCGATGTGTGGGGCCTTCGACCGTCGTGGCCCGGCCGGCCGCACGATGATGTACAGCACCGCCGGCCTGCAGGTCTGCCTCGACGCCGGTGAGCCGGACCAGGTCGCTGACCGCTGGGCCGCGGCGCACGCGGTCGGGCCCCCGCTGCTGGCCGCCTTCGCGAACGCCGCACGACACGCCGGGCGGAGCACCGGGTGGGCCTCCGCCCGGATGGCCGCCTGGCTGGCCATCGACCCGACCCGGACCCGCCCGGTCTGGTCGCCGACCCGCGCCGGGGACGATCCGACCGACGCCTGGGTCAGCTACGTGCTCGCCGCGCCGCTGCTCTGTCTGCGCCGGCACCACGGCGACTGGGCGGCGCCGCCCGGCGTGACCTTCGCGGACTGGCTCGCCGGGGCTCTGCCAGAACCACCCACCACCGACGACCTCGACTACCACGTCAGCACCCTCTTTCCGCCGGTGCGGCCGCGCGGCTACCTGGAGCTGCGCTACCTCGACGCCCAACCCGGGCGAGACTGGCGGCTGCCGCTTGCGGTGCTGACCGCCCTCTTCGGCGACCCGGGCACCGTGCGCGAGGCGTACCGGATCGCCACGCCGGTGGCGGACCGCTGGTCGGTCGCCGCCCGGCACGGCCTGGCCGACCCGGCGCTTGCCACCGCCGCGGCGGCCCTGCTCGACCTGGCCCTGACCGCCCTACCTCGACTGGAGTTGCCGGCCAGCACGCACGACGAGATCCAGCGAGGTGTCCGTCGGCGGCTGGCCGCCACAGAAAGGAGAGACCAGTGAGCGCGAGGAGTGAGCCGGGGTTGCGAGCCTCGCAGTCGCGAACGGAAGGCGGTTCAGTGAGCGCGAGGAGTGAGCCGGGGTTGCGAGCCTCGCAGTCGCGAACGGAGGGTGGGGAGCGGTTGCGCGACCGGATCGCGGTGGAGTTGGCGCGGGCCCGGGCCCGCACCACGTTGTTGACCGAGGTGGTCGACGACGACGACCTGACGCGCCAGCACTCACCGTTGATGTCGCCGCTGGTCTGGGACCTCGCCCACGTGGGCAACCAGGAGGAGCTGTGGTTGGTCCGTGACGTCGGCGGCAGGGAGCCGGTCCGCTGTGACATCGACGAGTTGTACGACGCGTTCAAGCAACCGCGTCGGGACCGCCCGACGCTGCCCCTGTTGCCGCCCGGGGAGGCGCGTGCGTACCTGGCGACGGTTCGCGACAAGGTGCACGACCTGCTGGACGCGGTGGCCTTCACCGAGCGGCCGTTGGTCGCCGAGGGGTTCGCCTTCGGCATGATCGTGCAGCACGAGCAGCAGCACGACGAGACCATGCTCGCCACCCACCAGCTACGCGCGGGGCCGGCGGTGTTGCATGCCCCAGCGCCGCCCGAGCCGTCGGTCCGGGTCGGCACGGAGGTGCTGGTGCCGGCGGGCGAGTTCATCATGGGCACCGACACCGACCCGTGGGCGTTGGACAACGAGCGTCCGGCGCACCGGGTCGACCTTCCGGCGTACGTCATCGACGCCGCCCCGGTGACAAATGGCCAGTACGCGGCGTTCATCGCCGACGGCGGCTACACCGAGCAGCGCTGGTGGAGCCCGGCCGGCTGGGACCATCGGGTTCGGGAGCAGCTCAGCGCGCCGATGCACTGGCGTCGCGACGGTGACGACTGGTCGTATCGGCGCTTCGGTCAGTGGGCGCGTGTTCGTGCCGATGAGCCGGTGGTGCACGTGTGCTGGTACGAGGCGCAGGCGTACGCGGCGTGGGCCGGCAAGCGGCTGCCGACCGAGGCGGAGTGGGAGAAGGCGGCCCGGTGGGATCCGAGCACCGGTCGGTCGCGCCGTTACCCCTGGGGGGACGACGACCCGACCGAGGCGCACGCGAACCTCGACCAGCGCCACCTGCGGCCGGCGCCGGTGGGCGCGTACCCGGGCGGCGTCTCGCCGTTGGGTGTGCACCAGCTCATCGGTGACGTCTGGGAGTGGACGTCGACCGCGTTCGGTGGGCATCCGGGGTTCGCCGCGTTCCCCTACCGCGAATACTCGGAGGTCTTCTTCGGCGACGACTACCGGGTGCTGCGCGGTGGCTCGTTCGGCACCGACCGTTCTGCCTGTCGGGGCACCTTCCGTAACTGGGACTACCCGATCCGCCGGCAGATCTTCAGCGGTTTCCGCTGTGCCCGGGACGCGCGACCGGACGAGTCGTACCGGTGAGTCGCGGCACGACCGGCGGCCCGGCGGCGGGCCGGGGGCACTGATGTGTCGCCACCTGGCCTACCTGGGGCCGCCGGTCACCCTCGCCGAGCTGTTGTTCGACCCGGCGTACTCGTTGGTGCGGCAGTCCTGGGCGCCCCGCGACATGCGCGGCGGCGGCACGATCAACGCCGACGGGTTCGGCGTCGGCTGGTACCCGGGCGAGGGCGCGCCGGTGCGGTACCGGCGGGCCCAGCCGATCTGGAGTGATCCGACCATCGCCCAGCTCGCGGCGGTGACCCGCAGCGCGGCGGTGGTGGCGGCGGTGCGCTCGGCCACGGTCGGGATGGCGGTGCTCGACGGCGCGGCGGCGCCGTTCGCCGAGGGGCGGTGGCTGTTCAGCCACAACGGGGTGGTCCGCGGCTGGCCCGACGCCGTGGTTCCGCTCGCCGCCGACCTTCCGGTGCGTGACCTGCTCACCCTGGATGCGGCGACCGACTCGGCGCTGCTCTGGGCGCTTGTCCGCCATCGGTTGCGCGCGGGCGTCGACCCGGCCGAGGCGGTCGGGCGGACGGTGGCCGACGTCGTCGCCGCCGCCCCCGGTTCGCGGCTCAACCTGCTGCTCAGCGACGGGCAGCGGGTGGTGGCGAGTGTGGTGGGGCACGCGTTGTCGGTCCGCGAGACGGCCGATTCGGTGCTGCTCGCCTCCGAGCCCCACGACGACGATCCCGGGTGGCGGTCGGTGCCGGAGGGGCACCTGGTCGTCGCCACCGCGGGCGAGGTGCGGATACGTCCACTGCCGGCCCCGGTGCGCGACGCCGGGCGGGCCGGTAACTGTTGATCGAACAGAGGAGCGAACGGATGACCGCGGAACCCCTGGAGATCTACCTCGAAGAGGGTGACCTGGAGCGCGGCCTGCGCGACGACGTCCGGGCCGGGTTGAGCGCCGGGAGCAAGTGGCTGCCGCCGAAGTGGTTCTACGACGCCCGGGGCAGTGAGTTGTTCGAGGAGATCACCCGGCTGTCCGAGTACTACCCGACCCGGGCCGAGCGGGCCGTGCTCGCCGCGCACGCTCCCGACGTCGCGGCGTTGACCGGGGCCAAGACGCTCATCGAGTTGGGCTCCGGCTCGTCGGAGAAGACCCGGCTGCTGCTGGACGCCTTCACCCGCCGGGGTGGGCTGGGCACGTTCGTTCCGCTCGACGTGTCGGTCAGTGCGCTGCGCGGCTCCACCGCCCAGATCGCCGCCGACTATCCGGGCCTGCGGGTGCGGGGCATCGTGGGGGACTTCACCCGACAACTGGACCGGCTGCCCACCGGCGGCCGACGGTTGGTGGTGTTCCTCGGCGGCACCATCGGCAACCTGTTGCCCGCCGAGCGGGCCGAGTTCCTCACGGCGATGCGCGCCGCGCTTGAAGTCGGCGACTGGCTGTTGCTCGGCACGGACCTGGTCAAGGACCCGTCGGTGATCGTGCCCGCGTACGACGACGCCGCCGGGGTGACCGCCGAGTTCAACCGCAACGTGCTGCACGTGATCAATCGCGAGTTGGGTGCCGACTTCGACCCGGACGCGTTCGCGCACGTCGCCGTCTGGGACCCCGAGCATGAGTGGATCGAGATGCGGTTGCGGGCGACCCGACCGATGAGCGTGCGGGTGCTCGGGCTGACCGTCGACTTCGCGGCGGGGGAGGAGCTGCGTACCGAGGTGTCGGCGAAGTTCCGCCGGGAGGGGATCGCTGCCGAGCTGGCCACCGCCGGCTTCGCCACGCAGGAGTTCTGGACCGACCCGGACGCGCTCTTCGGCGTCACGCTGGCGCGGGCGCGGTGAGCCTGTTCACCCGGCTCGGTCGGGCCGGGCCGTGATCCGATAGGCTGACCACGCGAAGGGGAGTAGCCCCCAATGTCGTGGTCGACATACTGGTGCGTTCCGCACCCGGCCACGCGGCCCCGGTCCTGCCGGGGCGGGCGAGACCTTCGACTCAGGCTGTTGCAGCCGGGTCGAGGGCGCCCCTGTCTCCTCCTCCCGGCGTGAACGGGAAGGACGTCATGGAGGGATTCTTCGCCGCGCTGGTCGTCAGCTTCGGCGTCATCTTCGTCGCCGAGCTGGGAGACAAGTCCCAGCTGATGGCGCTGACCTTCGCCACGCGGTTCAAACCGATCCCGGTGCTGATCGGCATCACGGTGGCCACCGCTGTGGTGCACCTGGCGTCGGTCGCCATCGGCGCGGGTCTCGGGGCGGTGCTGCCGACCGAGTGGATCTCCCTGGTGGCGGGCGTGGCGTTCCTCGGGTTCGGTGCGTGGACGCTACGTGGGGACAAGCTCACCGAGGAGGAGAAGCGCAAGGCGGAGAAGACCAACAAGACCGCCCTGGTGGCGGTGTCGGTGGCGTTCTTCCTCGCCGAGCTGGGCGACAAGACGATGCTGGCCACGATCACGCTTGCCACCAAGTACGGCTGGTTCGGCGTCTGGCTCGGCTCCACCGTCGGCATGGTGGCCGCGGACGCGTTGGCCATCCTGGTCGGTCGGATGCTCGGTCGGCGGTTGCCGGAGAAGACCATCAGGTACGGCGCCGCGATCCTCTTCGCCATCTCCGGTCTCTGGCTGATCCTGGAGGCGGTGAACGAGCTGACCTGAGCGCCGACTAGCTGCTCCGAGGCCGGGTAACGGCCCGGGGTGGACCCGGCCGAGTTGTTGCGCCAGGGCGACCAGGTGCTGGTTGCCGTGGTGGAGGTGGCCGGCGCGCTGGTGATCTTCGTGGGCGCGGTGTGGGCGGCGGTGCGGTTCGTGGTCGAGGGGCTTCGACACCGTAGCGCCGCCCATTTCACGCCGATCCGGCTCTCGCTGGGCCGCTTCCTGACCCTCGGCCTGGAGTTCCAACTGGCGGCCGACGTGTTGCGCACGGCGGTGTCCCCGTCGTTCACGCAGATCGGGCAACTGGCGGCCATCGCGACGATCCGGACGGCGTTGAACTACTTCCTGGGCCGCGAGATCCGTCAGGAGCAGCGTCAGGTGGCCGAGGGGGAGCGCCGACCGTGATGGCGGCCCTGGTCACCGCGGTCACCGCCGTGGCGCTGGTCAGCGGGGTGGTCACCACGCTGGTCACCGGGGCGCTGCGCAGCGGCGTCCGGGTGCTGCTGGACCTGCTCACCGCGGCGGGTCTGCTCCGGCTGGCCGGTGATCCGGGTTGGCACGGTCTGGCCGGGGCGGTGGCGATCATCGCCCTGCGTCAGCTGCTCGGGGCGGCACTGAGCAGGCCGGCAGCGTGGTCTGCCCGACAATCCCCGGCGCGCTGCGCCGAGGACGATCACCACCTACCGTTGGCCTCGAAGGGTGAAACGGGAAAAGCGGGAGGATGACCACATGGGCCGGCACGACGAACCGAACGAGTACGGCTTCGCCGGTGATGGCACCGCTCCGGAGCCGCCGCCCGGCGGGAAGCCCGACGAGCAGGACCGCGTCGAGGCGGTGGCGGTGCCGGGCGACGACCTGACCGGGCCGACGGCCGAGGCACTGGTCGAGGAGACCGAGGACCTGCCGCCCGCCGACCGCCACGACTGACCGGGGTCGGCGCGACGGCGGTCAGCGGGCGTCGGGGTGCTGGTAGACGTCGGGTATGCCGTCTCCGTCGGCGTCGCGCCGTTCCCGCTCCGCGATCCTCCGGTACACCGCGTTGCGGCGGGAGAGCACCGTGGCGGCCAGCCCGGCGGAGATCAGCGAGCCGAGCAGCACGGCCGCCTTGACCCGGTCGTCGGCCGTGCTGCCCGCTCCGAACGCCAGGTCGCCGATGAGCAGCGAGACGGTGAACCCGACGCCGGCCAGCAGGGCGATCCCGAGCAGGTCGGCCCAGGTGATGTCCTCGTCCAGTTCGGCGCGGGTGTACCGGGCCAGCAGGAACGTCGCGCCGAAGATGCCGATGCTCTTGCCGAACACCAGTGCGGCGACGATGGCGATCACCATCGGGTCGGTCAGCAGGGCGCCGAGGTCGGTGCCGCGCACCGTGACCCCGGCGGCGAACAGGGCGAAGATCGGCACCGCGAAGCCGGCCGACACCGGCCGCCAGCGATGCTCCAGGCGCGCGGCGAGCCCGCCCTCACCCGCGTCCGCCGTGCCCGCCCCCGCGTCGCCGGTGCCCGGTTGGTCGCCGCGCGCCTGTCGGCGGGCGAGCACCGGCACCGTGAAACCGAGCAGGACACCGGCCACCGTGGCGTGTACGCCCGAGGCGTGCACGAGGGCCCAGGCGGTGACGGCGAGGGGGATCAACGCCCACCACCAGGTACGCCCCCGCTGCACCAGCACCGCGAAGAGCCCGATCGGCAGCACCGCGGCGAGCAGCGCAAGGGGCTGGAAGTCGGCGGTGTAGAAGATCGCGATGATGGTGATCGCGAACAGGTCGTCGACCACCGCGAGGGTGAGCAGGAATGCGCGGAGCCCCTGCGGCAGGTGTGAGCTGACCACCGCCAGCACGGCGAGCGCGAAGGCGATGTCGGTGGCGGTCGGAATGGCCCAGCCTCGCAGGCCCGTCCCGCCCGTGCCGAGGACGACCGCCACGTAGATCAGTGCCGGTAGCAGCATCCCACCGAGTGCGGCCGCCACCGGCAGCGCGGCCCGGCGCGGGTCGCGGAGTTCGCCGGCGACGAACTCCCGTTTGAGTTCCAGGCCCACCACGAAGAAGAAGATCGCCAGGAGGCCGTCCGCCGCCCAGGTGGCCACGTCCAGGTCGAGGTGCCAGGGTGCGCCGCCGGGCCAGGGCACGACGCCGCCGAGCCGGGCGTACGAGTCGGACCACGGGGAGTTGGCCCAGATCAGCGCGATCACGGCGCCCGAGAGCAGCAGTGCCCCGCCGACGGTCTCGGTCCGCAGCACGTCGGCCAGGTGACGCGCCTCCGGCCAGGACGATCGGGTGAACAGTCGGGTCTTCGCGGGACGCGGCCCGGACGGTGGGGTGCGGGGGGTCATGTTCGGGCTCACCTACGGAAGTCGGGACGGCAGGGATCCACTCGCCGACCAGACTTCCCGGCACACCGTTGTCGACCCTACCCGGCGGTGCGGCGGGCGCGATCGACGGTCCGATCGGACGCCGTCCGATCGGCGTTCGACTTTTCCCCGTTGTCGCCGCAGCCGAATGGGCGTTTGTCGGGTTGGTCATGCGGGTGCACATCTCGCCTCCGGAAAATAGGTAACTCCGGACATAAGCCGTATGAACGGCTTTAATGGTTTCACGAGTTTAAAGACGACCTTGGGGGTTTTTGTGAAGTTCTTTGCCGTAACCGGACCGGCACGGGGGCGCTCCTGATGGACCTGCTCCGCCAATTGCGCCACGTGCGTCGGCACTGGTGGGTCGCGCTGGTCACGGTCATGGTGGCTCTCGGCGTGTCGGCGTTCCTGACCGTCCGGGCCCAACCTCGGTACGTCGCCTCGGTGACCTTCTTCGTCACCACCCCCAACACCGGTGTGACCGACGCCTACCAGGGTGGACTCTTCCTCCAGCAGCGCGTCAAGTCGTACGCCGACCTGCTCACCAGCGACCGGCTGGCGCAGAGCGTGGTGGCCGAGACCCCGGTCGGCCTCACCGCGGACGAGGTGCAGCGCCGGGTGAGCACCTCCACCGAGACCGGCACCGTCCTGCTGCGGGCGTCGGTCACCGACACCGACCAGACCCGCGCGTTGCGCGTGACGGAGACCCTCTCCAGCAAGTTCGTCGAACTCGTCCAGAAGGTCGAGACGACCCCCGAGGGCAAGGCGCCCATCAAGATCGAAGTGGTGAGCGGCCCGCGGGTCAGCGCCGAGCCCGTCTCGCCGCAGCCGGTCCGCAACCTCACCCTGGGTGGCCTGGTGGGACTGGTCCTCGGCATCGGTCTGGCGATCCTGCGGGGCGTCGCCGACGTCCGGCTGCGTGACTCCGCCGGTCTGCAACGCGCCACCGGCAGCCCGCTGCTCGGTGAGATCCCGTTCGAGGCCAACGCCCGCAGCGCCCCGCTGATCGTGGGCGACGCCGCGACCTCGGCGCGGGCCGAGGCGGTCCGCAAGCTGCGGACCAACCTGCGCTTCGTGGACGTGCACGAGCCGGCCCGGGTCATCGCGGTGACGAGCGCCCTGCAGGGCGAGGGCAAGACCACGCTCTCCTGCAACCTGGCCATCGCGCTTGCCGAGGCGGGCTGGCGGGTCCTGCTCGTCGACGCGGACCTGCGCCGCCCGAAGGTCGACGACTACCTGGGCCTGGACGCCGGCGTCGGCCTCACCGACGTGCTGGTCGGCGACGTGAAGGTGGGCGACGTCGTGCAGCGCTGGGGGGACAAGTCGCTGCTGGTGCTGCCCAGCGGCTCGGCCCCGCCGAACCCGAGCGAGCTGCTCGGCTCGAAGGCCATGTCGGACCTGCTGCTGGCGTTGCGCGAGTCGGCGGACATCGTCATCATCGACACCGCGCCGCTGCTCGCGGTGACCGACGGCGTGGTGGTGGCCGTGCAGGCCGACGGCGCGCTGCTGGTGACGCAGCAGGGCCGTACCTCCCGCACCCAGGTCGCCGCGGCGGCCCGGTCACTGCACTCGGTCTCCGTCCGGCTCCTCGGCTGTGTGCTGAACATGGCAAAGGTGGCCAAGGCCGAGGCGTACCAGTACGAGGCCTACCGGGTGGTCGCCTCGACGGCCGAGGCGTCGCTGCCGGCCGACCGGGCCACCTCCGGCCGGCACAGCGCGACCACCGACGGGGTCAACGGCGTCCCCGACCACACCCAGGAACTCACCCGGCTGCCCCGATGAGCGCGGCGAGGGGTCGCAGGGACCGTTCGATCTCCTCGGCGCAGCGTCGGAAGTCGGCCGCGGTGCCGCCGATCGGGTCCCGAAGGTCCTCCTCGTCCGGGGCGGCGGGTTGCAGCCGGCCACGGGCCTGGGCGGCGGCGGCGATCGCCGCCCGCAACGGGTCGTCGGCCGAGTCGGCGGGTGGCTCGGCCGCCGCGGCCAGCCGGCCGAACTGGCGCAGCGTGAACGTCCGGTGCAGCGCTCCCGGTGCCAGCGCCGTGCAGACCGAGCGCTGGCGCCGGGTCGCGGTCAGCACGAGCGTGGCCTCGACCAGATACTCGGGGCGCACCGCCCGGGTCCGGAACGCCGCCGGGTCCGCGCCGGTCTCGGTCGCGACCTCCATGGCGTACGGGTGCATGGCGAGCCCGTCGACCGTGTCGGTGCCGGCACTTGCCACCTCGACGGGTCGGTCGGCCAGCAGCCGGCGCGCAAGGTACTCAGCCATCGGCGACCGGCACAGGTTGGCGTGGCAGACGAACAACACACGATCAGCCATCGGTGCCCCTCTCGTCGGTACGGACACGGACGCGCGCACCGCGAGGGCGGTGCGTCGACGCCGGTGGCCGCGCGGGGAGGGGTTGTCGGCATCGTACGCGGGCCGCACGCGCGCCGGTCGTGGTGCCGCGCCGACCGCCGGCGATCACTGCGGAACGGGAGTGGACCGATGAAGATCGGCATCCTGTCGTACCACTTTCCGCCCGAGCCGGCGTTCATCCCCGGGAGCCTCGCCGAGGAGTTGGCCGCGCGCGGACACGAGGTACGGGTCCTCACCGGCTTTCCGGACTACCCCGGCGGGCACGTCTATCCCGGCTGGCGACAGCGGTGGCACCACGAGACGCACAGCCAACGGCTCAGCGTCCGACGGGTGCCCCGGTATCCCGGCGGCGCCCCCTCCATCGGCGGCCGGATGGCCAGCTACCTCTCCTTCGCCGGCAGCGCGGGGCTGGTCGCCCGCCGGTTCCTCGGCGACGTGGACGCGCTCTACGTCTTCCAACTGCCGGCGACGACGTTCGCCGCCGCCGGGGTGCTCCGGCTGCTCGGGCGGGTGCCGGCGGTGCTGCACGTGCAGGACGTGTGGGCGCGCGACGGTGCGGACGAGGAGGGCGAGGGGCGCTGGGCGGCGCGGATGGGTCGCACGATGACCCGCATCTACCGGGCCGCGGCGCGAATCGCGGTCGCCGCGCCGTCGATGCGGGATCTGGTGGTCGCTGCCGGCGCCGACCCGGCGCGGGTGGCAACGGTGCTGAACTGGACCGACGAGCGGATCTTCCACCCGGCGACGCCGGGCGCGGCGGCCCGTCAACTGGTTCGTCGGGATGGCCGGTGCGTGGTGATGCACGCCGGGACCATCGGGGCGCGGCAAGGGCTGGAGACCGCTGTCCGGGCGGCGGCGGCGCTGGACCGGACGATGGATCTGGTCCTGGTGGGTTCGGGGGCGGCAGAGCGGCGGGTGCGGGGGCTCGCCGCCGAGCTGGGTGCGGAGAACGTCCGCTTCCTGGAGCGGCGTTCACCCGTGGACATGCCCGAGCTGTACGCCGCCGCCGACTACCAGTTGGTCATGTCGCGCGATCTTCCGGAGCTGCGCGGCACGGTGCCCGGCAAGCTCCAGGCCGCGCTCTCCTGCGCCGCGCCGGTGATCGCTTCGACCGGTGGGGACACGGCCGAGCTGGTGGAACGGGTTCGGGCTGGGCTGTCCTGCCCACCCGAGGACTGGGCGGCGCTCGCCGACCGGTTCTGGTTGGCCGCCACCATTCCGCCGCCGACCCGCGTCGAGATGGGCCGCCGGGGACGGGCCGCGTACCTCCGGGAGATGTCGCTGCCCGCCGGCGTGGACCAGATCGAACGGCTGTTGCACGAGGCGGTCGGGCGGGTCGCGCAGCCGGCCACGGAACCACGAGGGAAATTCGCTTAAAGGGCGTCAAGCGCGATAACGGTACGAAGTTCTCAGAGACGTGCTAAGAACGTCAGGAATCGACGTTCTGTCCGGTTCCGCGAGCGGGAGTGTGGTGTGACGGTGAGTGAACGACCGATCCGGCGGCGGAGCCGGTCGCGGCGTCGTCGGCGTGCCCGACTGCGACGGGCCCTCCTGGGCGCCCTGGTGGTCGGCTCGCTGCTGCTGGCGACCGGTGGATGGATCGGCTTCCGCGGCTGGCAGGCGCGCACTCACCTGCTCAACGCCGCCGGCCTGGCCCGCGAGTTGAGCGCCCAGGTCGTCGGCGGCGACACCGACCGTGCCCTGCGCACGCTCGCCGCCCTGCAGGAGCAGGCGGGTGCCGCCCGGGCCGCGACGGCCGACCCGAGTTGGCAACTCGGGCGGCGTACGCCGATCGCCGGCGACGACCTCGACGCGGTCGCGCAGATCGCCGTCGCCATCGACGAACTGGCCCGGCAGGCGTTTCCCACCCTGCTCCGGGCGGACCTGACCAGCCTGGTGCCGACCGGCGGCCGGGTGGACCTGGCCAAACTCACCGCCGTCTCCACGCAGTTGACCGAGGTGCACGAGTCGGTGCAGCGGACGCGCCGCAACCTGGCGGCGGTGCCGGCCGACAGCCTGGTCAGCCAGGTCCGGCAGGCGCTCGGTGACCTGCGCGACGAGATCGACCGGCTGGCCGGCCTCACCACTGCGGCCGACCAGGGAGCCCGCCTGCTCCCGCCGCTGCTCGGCGCGAACGGCCCACGCCGCTACCTGCTCGTCTCGCAGAACCTCGCCGAACTGCGCGCCACCGGCGGCATGTTCGGCGCGTACGCGATGATCGAGGCCGAGGACGGCCGGGTGAAGATGGGCAAGCAGGGCAGCACCGCCTCGCTCGGCCGGTTCGTCCCGGCGATCAAGGTGCCGGCAGAGACCCAGGCCATCTGGACGGACCTGCCCGGCATCTACCCCGCCGACGTCAACCTGTCGCCGCACTTCCCGACCGCCGCGACGCTGTATCGCGAGATGTTCCGGCGTAAGACCGGCACCACCGTCGACGGCGTGCTCGCCGTCGACCCGGTGGTGCTGTCCTACCTGCTCAAGGCGACGGGTCCGGTGCTGGTGCCCGGTGGGGTTCCGCTCGCCAGCGAGAAGGTCGTGCAGACCCTGCTCAATGACAGCTACCTGCGCCTCGACGTCAAACAGCAGGACGACTTCTTCGCGGCGGCGGCGGCTTCGGTCTTCGACACCTTCTTCAAGAAGAATGTCAACCCGCGGGTGTTGTTGTCCGCATTTGACCGTGCTATCACTGAACGCCGGATATTGTTCTGGAGTGCCCGACCTGAGGAACAGCGGACGTTCGGCGAGAGCCGGATGGCCGGGACGCTTCCGGAACAGGACACCGTGCCGACTGTCGGCGTGTTCCTCAACGACGGCAGCGGCGCGAAGCTCGGCTACTACCTGAAGCCGACGGCGAACCTGACGGTCGGCGAATGCCGGTCGGACGGTCGCCGTGAGCTCCGGCTGAGGGTGACCCTGCGCTCGACGGCGCCGAAGTCCGGACTCACCGAGTCCGTGCTCGGCCTCGGTCTGGCTGGCGATCCGTACACCGCCCGCACGTTGGTGTCGATCTTCAGCCCGGCTGGTGGAGCGGTGCTGGAGGCCCGACTGGACGGTGCTGAGACGGCGCTCGGCAGCGGCACCGAACGCCGCCGTCAGGTGGCGACGGCAAGCGTCGACGTCAGCCCCGGCGCTGAGAGGGCGCTGGAGGTCACCGTGCTCACCGCAAAGACCGGCGTCGGGCAGGCCGAACTGTGGCTGACCCCCACCGCCAGCCCATGGACCACCCAAGTTCATTCCGCACCAAGCTGTGAACAGTAGGAGGGAACCAATCATGCGGCTATCCCGCATCATCATGGCGCTCACGGTCGGCCTGGCCGTTGTCGCCGTGCCGACGGCAGCGGGGGCGGCGCCGCAGCCGCAGCCGACGCCCAGCGCGACCACCGACCCGCCGCAACCGCCGCCGTACCCGCCGACCACCGCGTCGCTGACCGTCAACCGACCGACGATCTACCTCGGCGAGACGGTCGTGCTGACCGGCACCAACTTCGGCCCGAACGAGACCGTCGACATCAACGTGACGGTCACGCCGCTGGCCGCTCCGGCCGCCGGTCCGGCTCCGGCTCGCCGCAGCGACGGCAGCACCGTGGCCATGGCTCCGGTGGCCTACCAGGCGAGCGCGCCCCTGCACTTCACGGCGTACACCAACGGCCAGGGCCGCTTCACCAAGAACTACAAGCCGTCGGTGACGGGTCTGCTGACCTTCACCGCCACGGGCCGGGAGTCCGGTCGTACCGCCAGCACCGAACTGCGCGTGCTGCACAAGAAGCAGCCGCTGCCCGTCACGGGTGACAGCATCGGCACGCCCATGAAGCTCGGCGGCGGCCTGGTCGGCGCCGGAGCGATCATGCTGCTGCTGACCCTGGCCTGGCGTCGCCGCCAGCGCTTCGGTGGCGCGGCACACTGATCCACCACCGGGCCAATGCCCGGATCGCACGAAAGCTGGCGCCCGTCGGACCACTCCGACGGGCGCCAGCCCGTCCAGATCAATACCGCCTTCCAGGGCGCGCTGGTTCTGGGAGCTTTGTCCGGTCAGCCCCCGGTCGGTTCCGTCGGCCTCGGTCGGCCTCGGTCGGCCTCGGTCGGCCTCGGTCGGCCCGGTCGGCCTCGGTCGGCCCGGTCGGCCAGTCAGCTCCCGGTTGGTCCGGTTCGCGCCGGCCGGCCCTTAGTCAATTTGGCCATGACCAACTCGGGTTGCAGGAAACCGGGGTGTCCCGACATCCGGGATGTCCCGATTTCCGTGAACCCGAGTGGATCACGTGGTGCGGACCGGATTCGACGCCCTCCCGTGCCACGCTGGCTGCGCATTTCAGCCAGATATGGGTGTTTTGGGTGGCGGCCGGGTGCACTGGTGGGCCGGAATCATGGCCGGGCCGGGGTCGTTACACACCCTGACGATCGCAGCACCACCGACCGGTCGCCCCGCCTTTTCCGGGGGCTGGTCGCGGGTGGGAATGGCGGCCTCCGCCCGGTCGTTGCAGTCCCCACGACCGCAGGTACCGCCGCGATGTGGCTGCCGGATGGTTGGGTCGCCCCTGGAATGGCCTCGGCCCCCGGTTCGTTTCACCTCCCACGGGCGACCGCAGGTACCGCCGCGATGTGGGTGCCGAACGGATAGGGCCACCCCCGGAATGACCCCGGCCCGCCGGTCGTTACACAGGGACCCGGCGCCACGAGCCCTGCGCCCGTGAGGTCGCCGACCCGACGCCCCGGCAGGGCGTCACCCCCTCAGACTTTCCCCCTTGTGTACGTGCAGCGCCGGACGAGGTGCTCACACCCGCGGCAGCGTGTGCGGGTGTTCTTACCCCCGAAGGAGCTACCCCCATGAACACGATCTTCCGTAAGAGCATGCTGTCCGTTGCTGGTCTCGCGTTCGCCGGTGGTGTCTTCGCCGGCCCGATCGCCGCCCACGCCGCCACCCCCACCGAGGGCAAGCCCGTCGCCGCGGCGATGAGCGTGCACACGGCCGCGCCGAAGCCGCAGGGCGATCAGTCGCACATCACCCTCAACGGTGAGCAGACCGCCAACGTCAAGGCGATCATCGCCGCCACGAAGAAGGCCGGCCTCCCCGAGCGGGCCGCGGTGATCTCCATCGCGACGTCGCTGCAGGAGTCGAAGTTGGAGAACCTGGGTCACCTGGGTGACGCCAACGACCACGACTCGCTGGGCCTGTTCCAGCAGCGCCCGACCAGCGGTTGGGGTACCCCGGAGCAGATCACCAACCCTGAGTACTCGACGACGGCGTTCCTCAAGGGCCTCAAGCAGGTCGACGGGTGGCAGGACATGCCCCTGACCGAGGCGGCGCAGACCGTGCAGGTCTCGGCCTACCCGGACGCCTACGCCCAGTGGGAGCAGCAGGCCACCGACCTCGTCACCCAGCACTGGAACAGCTGACCTGCACCACCGCACAGCACCACCGCACGACATAACCACGGCACGGCATAACCACCGCACGGCAAGGCGACACCACCGCGCCAGGCTAAGACGCAAGAGCCCGCTGGCCGGCACCCCCAACCCGGGGTGCCGGCCAGCGGCGTACCCCGGTCAGGTCTTGTGGTTGTGGCTGCGCCAGATGTCGATCAGCGCGGCGACCAACGCGAGCGCGATGATGCCGGTGGCCAGCATGAGGGACTTCTCGAAGGCGTCGGTCCAGTCACCGCGGCTGTCGGCAAGGGTCGAGAAGAAGAGCGAGCCGACGGCGGCGATGCCGGCGGCGGCGCCGATCCGCTGGCCGGTCTGGAGCATGCCCGCGCCGCTGCCCGCCTGGCCTACCGGCACCTCGGCGAGTGTGATCGTCTGGTTGGGGGCGATCACCAGCCCACTTCCGATGCCGGCGACGAGCAACGGACCGGCGGTGATCCAGGGTGCCGGGGCGTCCGGCGCGAGGCGCAACGCGATCACTGTCGCGGCCAGTCCGACGACGACGGTGAGCAGGCCGATGGCGACAAGTGGTCGGCCGAAGCGGTTGACGACGCGTCCACCGAGCACGGAGGCGGCCGCCGAGCCCAGGGCGAAGGGGGTGATGGCCAGGCCGGCGACGAGCGCGCTGTAGCCGAGGCCCATCTGCAGGAACAGGGTGAAGATGAAGAAGATCGCGGTGAAGCCGCCGAAGTAGACGAGCGCCAGGATCGAACCCAGGGTGTACGACTGGAGGCTGAAGAGTCGAAGGTCGAACAGGGGTTGGTGCTGGCGGGCGTAGTGGCGCTCCCAGAGTCCGAAGGCGACAAGCACCGCCAGGCCGGCCGGGATGAGCGCCCACTTCCAGGGGGTCCGCCACTGCTGCTCCTGCACCAGTGGCAGCAGGAGCAGGACCACGCCGATGCCGAGCAGCAGGACGCCGACGGGGTCGAGTCGACGCCAGCCGGGTTGACCACTGGGGCGCCCGGGCAGCAGTCGCCAGCCGAGGATCACCGCGAGGACGCCGACCGGGACGTTGACGAAGAAGACCCAGCGCCAGCCGTGTTCCTCGCCGCCGATGGCGATGAGCAGCCCGCCGAGCAGTGGTCCGACGGCGGTGGAGATACCGATGGTGGCGCCGAGCAGCCCGAACGGGCGGGCGCGTTCGGGCCCGCGGAACAGTTCCTGGATCAGCCCGATGACCTGCGGGTTGACGATGCCGGCGGCGGCGCCCTGCAGGAGTCGGGCGACGACCAGCCAGGTCGGGGAGGTGGCCAGGCCGGCGAGCGCACTGGTGATGGTGAACAGCGCGATGCCGAAGACGAACGCGTTGCGCCGGCCTCGGGCGTCGCCGAAGCGGCCGGCCGGGACCAGTGCCAGGCCGAAGGTGAGGGCGTACCCGGAGAGGACCCACTGCAGGTCGCTCGAGGACGCGTGCAGCGCCCGGTCGATGGAGGGCACGGCGACGTTGACGATGCTCACGTCGAGCAGCGTCATGAACGCGGCGACGAGTCCGACGCCGATCGCCTGCCAGCGTCGTCGGTTCTCGGCCGGGGTCACCGTCGTGGCCTCGCTCATCGTGCCCCCCGTCGACGGTCGGTCCCGCATGGGTGACCGCTACCCAGGTCGTCGGGGGGCGAACCGCTCCGGCTGGTTGCGCAGGTCACGCCATCTGGCGGGCGCAGAACCGTGGACCGAAGTCGAGGCCGGCCATCGGTGAGTCCTCACGGTGCAGCAGGCCCTTCTCGGTGAGCAGGTGCAGGGGGCTGCCCACCTGCTCCGCGGTCAGCCCGGATTCCTCGGCGATCAGGTCCGGGTAGGGCACCTGCCCGCGTGCCTCGAGGGTGGTGACCGCCTGGTACACCCGTTGCTCGGCCTCCGACAGTTGCACCTGCTGCATGGTTCCTCCTCTGCTCGTCCGCCACCGCGGTGGCGGTTGCCGTGCGCCGGTTACCCCCTCGGTGCCCGAAGATGCGCACCCGATCGAGGGTCGCGACGACGGGCGGGTCCGGCTGCCGCGGCGGGGCGGTGCCCTAGGCTGCTTTCGTGATCATGTGGGATCTCGTCGTCGTCGGTGCTGGCCCCGCGGGGCTGTCCGCGGCGCATGCCGCTGCCCGTGCGGGCCTCTCCACCCTCGTCGTCGAGCGCGCCGTGCACCCCCGGTACAAGACCTGCGGGGGTGGGCTGATCGGCACCTCCCTGGCCGCCGTTCAGGACCGGATCGAGGTGCCCGCCCACGACCGGGTGGACCGGGTGACCTTCACCCGCGACGGTCGTCGGGAGTTCACCCGCCGCAACGACAGCCCGGTGGTGACAATGGTGCGCCGTGAGGAGTTCGACGACCGGCTGCGCGCCGCGGCGGTCGCCGCCGGTGCGCAGCTGCGGGAGCGGGTCGCGGTCCGCGCGATCGAGCAGGACCCGGAGGGGGTACGCCTGCGGCTGGCCGACGGTACGACGATCGCGGCTCGTGCGGTTGTCGGGGCGGACGGCTCGTCGGGGGTGACCGCCAGGCATGTCGGGGTTCGGCACCGGCAGGTGGATCTGGGTCTGGAGTTGGAGATCCCGGTCCCGCTGGCCGAGCAGGAGCGGTGGCGGGGTCGGCTGCTGCTGGACTGGGGTGCCATGCCGGGCTCGTACGCGTGGGTGTTCCCGAAGGGGGACCGGCTTACCGTCGGGGTGATCGCCGGCCGTGGCGCGGGGGAGGGCACCCGCGACTATCTGCGGCGGTTCGTCGACAGGTTGGGTCTGACCGGGTTGCCGGCGGAGCACGACTCCGGTCATTTGACCCGCTGTCGCACCGAGGACTCGCCGTTGCGCAACGGTCGGGTGCTGGTGGCGGGGGACGCGGCGGGGCTGTTGGAGCCGTGGAGCCGGGAGGGCATCAGCTTCGCGTTGCGCTCCGGCGAGTTGGCCGGTGCGGCGGTCGCGGACGGTGATCTGGCCGGGTACGAGCGGGCGGTGGCCGAGCGTCTGCTGCCGGAGATGCGGGCGGGGTTCCGGCTGTTGGACGTGTTCACCCGCCGGCCGGACGTGTTCCACGCCCTGTTGGCGACGCCTCCGGGCTGGCGGATGTTCGTGCAGTTCTGCCAGGGGCGGGCGAGCTTCGACGAGATGCTGCGCCGCCGCCCGATCCGGGCCGCCCTCGCGGTGCTCGATCGGTTGCCCCACCCGTCGCGCCAGACCAACACTGGTCAACCAGGATCCTAGGATGCCTTACAGGGTGTGCTTGTGGCTACTGGCGGCGAACAACCCCGCCGTCGGACAATCGCGGCAGAGCAGCAGAGGAGGCGCTGATGGACGAGCAGCCGTTCACCGACGACGAGTACGCGTTTCTGCGCCACGCGCGGTTCGGGGAGTTGCCGCCCGCTGTCCGTCCCGACGAGCGGGTGGCCCTGACCGAGACCGATCCGGGGCGGGACCGGCCGGAGGAGTCCGACGACCCGATCCGCTGGAACGTGCAGGGCTGAGAACGCGCGACGGGCCGCGGGTGTCGCCACCCACGGCCCGTCTGCTGCGTGCGATCCCGGTGCCCTGCCCGGGGGCAGGGCGACAGCGATCAGAAGACCGGCACGCCCTCGCGGACGAGACGCCAGTTCGGCGTGAAGAAGTCGGCCGGGTCGATCGTGCCCCGGGCCTGTGCCCAGTCGATGAGCAGTTGGCGGATCTCCTGCTGCGCGTTGTAGACCTGGGTCTTCACGATGCCGGGGAAGTTGCCTCCGCCGCTGCGCCGGTAGTTGTTCACCGCCACCACGAACTGGGCGTTGTCGGCCACCGGCGTGTCGGTGCCGGCCAGCACCAGGCGGGTGATCCGCTGCCCGACCGGCTTGGAGATGTCGATGTCGTAGTCCAGGCCGGAGAAGACGTCGTAGTTGTAGTCCGGCACGGCCGGGTCACTGATCTGCTCCGGGTCGACCGGGGCGCCCGGCGCGAGGGTGCGGAAGAACTTCGCCGAGTACTCCAGGTACGCGCGTACCTCGGCCCCGCTGAGCACGACCGCCTCGAGGGTGTTGTCGTACACGTACAGGCCGGCCACGTCGCGGATCTTGACGTCGCCGGCGGGGAAGACGGCGGTACGACTGAACGGCGCCGCGATCGACAGCACCGGCAGGTCCGCGTACGCGGTGCCGGCGAGCGCCGCGCCGACCACCTCGGTCTGCACGTGGTTGATGAAGTCCAGGATCGGGGTGTCCCTGTACCGGGACTCGGCCGCCGACAGCTCCACCGTCGACTGCGCGACCACCTGGTTGACGTACGCGATGGTCTTCTGGTGTTGGGCCCGCACGGCGGCGAGCACCTTCGGGTCCTCGACCACCGTGTTGGTGTTCAGCATGGTGGCGGCCTTCTTGGTGATCGTCCACCGGCCCCGCTCGCGGGCGAGGGTGAAGTCCATCCGGGTGAGCCGCTGGCCCCACTTCGACGGCTCGGAGAGCAGCACCTGGGTGCCGGTCCGCTCGTTGGTGACGAACCGCTCGACCACCTCGTTGTGCGCGTGACCGAAGAGGATCGCGTCGATCCCCGGCACCTGCTGGGCGATCAACGCCACCGGGTTCTCGTTCGGCAGCTCCGGGCCGTAGCTGGAGGTGCCGCTGTCACCGCCGTGGGCGGAGATCAGCACGAGGTCCGCGCCGCGGGCCCGCATGATCGGCACCCACTTCGCGGCGGTCGCGATCATGTCGTCGAAGCGCAGCCTGCCCTCGACGTTGCCCTTGTCCCAGATGGCCACGCCGGGGTTGGTCAGGCCCAGGATGCCGACCCGCAGGGTCGGTGCGGCGAGACCGAGGGAGACCTTCTTGATGACGTACGGCAGGAACGCCGGCTTGCCGGTCTTCGCGTTGACGGCGTTCGCGGCGAGCGCCGGGAACCCGAGCTGGCGGATCCACAGGTCCAGCAGCGGCAGACCGTAGTTGAACTCGTGGTTGCCCAGGGTCACCGCGTCGTAGTCGATGACGTTCATCGCCCGTGCCATCGGGTGCTTCTCCCCGGTGGCGGTGATCGGCTCCTGCTTGGCGTAGTAGGTCGCGAGCGGCGTGCCCTGGATCGTGTCGCCGGCGTCGAGCACCAGCGTCGCCTTGCCGCGCCGCTCCCGGCGGATCTGGTTGATCAGGGTCGCCAGCTTCGCGACGCCGATGTCGTTCTGCTTGCTGTCGTCGTACTCGGCGTCGCGGTAGTAGTCCCAGTTGTAGACGTTGCCGTGCGTGTCCGACGTACCCAGCAGGGTGAGATCCCAGGTGCGCGGCTGGGGCCTGCCGGCCGCCTGCGCGGGCGCGGCGGCGATCAGCGGGGTCGTCGCCGCGGCCGCCGCGGCGACGAGCACCTGTCGGCGCGACGGGCCGGATCCAGAGGTCATGACGTGCCTTTCCTTGGGGGTGGACGCGCCTCGTGAGCGCCTTGCGCACCATAACCAGCACCCGGCACTTCCGCCACGCCAGCCCCGCGCGCTACAGCGGTTTCCGCTGGCCGACCCGGGGTAGGGCGGTCGGGGACGAGACTTTCGCGGGAGAGCCCCCGCCTCCCACGCGACGCGAGGAGACATCGGTGAGCGAGGACCAGCACACCCGGCAGGACCCGACCAACCAGTACGGGGGGGGCAGTCCGGTCAACCCCGCCAGCAGCAGTCGGCGCCCGGCTCGACCGGGGAGATGACCCCGAGGCCGGACCACGGGGAGGAGTCGTACCGGGGCAGTGGCAAGCTCGACGGCAAGCGGGCGCTGATCACCGGCGGTGACTCGGGGATTGGCCGGGCGGTCGCGATCGCCTTCGCTCGGGAGGGCGCGGACGTGCTCATCTCCTACCTCAGCGAGGAGGAGGACGCCGACGCCCGGGAGACCATCAGACTGATCGAGGCCGCCGGCCGGCGGGGCGTCGCGGTACGCGGTGACATCACCGACGAGGCGCACTGCCAGGAACTCGTCGACCGGGCGGTACGCGACCTCGGCGGGCTCGACATCCTGGTCAACAACGCGGCGTACCAGATGTCGCAGGACAAGGGGATCCTCGGGATCAGCACCGAGCAGTTCGACCGGGTGTTCAAGACCAACCTGTACGCGATGTTCTGGCTCTGCAAGGCCGCCATCCCGCACCTGGCCGAGGGGGCGGCGATCATCAACACGTCGTCGATCCAGGCGTTCGACCCGTCGCCGCAGCTGCTCGACTACGCCACCACGAAGGCGGGGATCGCCAACTTCACCAAGGCCCTCGCCGTCGACCTCGCCGAGCAGGGCATCCGGGTCAACGCCGTGGCACCAGGCCCGGTGTGGACGCCGCTGATCCCGGCCACCATGCCGAAGGAAAAGGTGGAGCAGTTCGGCACCGACACCCCGGAGGGTCGGCCCGGTCAACCGGCTGAGCTGGCTCCCGCGTACGTCTTCTTCGCCTCGCAGGAGTCCAGCTACGTGACCGGTGAGATCCTGGGCGTCACCGGCGGCCGACTGACCAAATGATCGTCGTCGGGTGGGCATTCGGACGGGTGCCCATACGACGCCCTGCCGTCGTTGGCGTGCCTGGGTGATCAGCGTGGCCAGGCGGCGAAGCGTTGCCGGACTCGGGCGACGTCGGCTGCGCCCAGGCCGTACCTGCCGAAGCGCTTGTCAGACAGCCGGTCCAGGTAACGGCCGGCGGCACGGACGTCGTCCGGGTCCAGTGCGGGGTCGACCTGCCGTGCCAGTACCAACAGCTCGGTGACGTCGTAGTGCTCGAGGGCCGCGGCCACGTCGATGAAGTCACGAGCCTCGCGCCGGTTGACCAGAGCCGCGATCTTGTTCGCCACCAGGTCACGGACGTCCATCACCGGGCCGAGGTCCATCACCACGGGGCTCTGCTGGCGGTCCAGCCGGGCGAGGCTGAGCCGGATCTGCCGTCCGTCGCGGCTCACCACGAAGTCCTTCATGTCCTGCTCGTACCCGTCGAACAACTCGGCCAGCTCACTGTCCGGGTCGGCGTCGCTGACAATGAACCCGGCCCGCTCCAGGGCCACCCGCACCCCGGCGGAGGCGGCTGCTGCCGCACCCTCCACGTCCGCGAAGAGGTCGACGTCCTCCGTCGGCCGGGTCACCAGGCCGTGCGCCGCCCACGCCACCCCACCACCCAGAACGAACCGGTACGGCCCGGCGGCGGCCAGCGCAACCCGGGCCACCTCCCGGTAGAACTCGTGCAGATGAGGCTCGATCACGCCGCGCGCAGGCCGCGGTGCCGGCTCTCCCACGCCTGGCGTACGCCCCGAGGCAGGTTGAGCAGCCGCCACACCCGCCGCAGGGTGCGCCCGTTGATCAGAGCGCGCAGATCGTCGGCGCGGGTGGTCTCGCGAAGCACGTTCTCGTACAACCAGAGGAGCTGGTCGGGGTCGCCGAGGTCGAAGGTGCGCTCCGCGTTCCACATCAGTCGTACCGGCAACTCCACCACGCCTCGGGTGGGGCCGGCCAGCTCGGCGAGGGTTCTCGCCACCACGGCGGGACGACCCGGTCGGGCCAGAAGGGCCACGCCGGTCGCGGTGGGGGAGACGGCCTGCATGGTGTCAGGGTAACGCCCACCCGGGCCGGTGTCGCTCAGGACGATCACGGCACGCTGCTCCACGCACCCCCGGCAGGCCCTGGTCGGGCGGCCACGTGCCCGTTTTGCAACCTTCTGCGCGGTCGACTCACTCGTGATCGACTGGGCTTCCTTGAGAACGCGGTATCCAGCCGTCCGCGATCGTCCGGTTTCCGTGAACCCGAGTGGATCAAGCCCGTCCGGGCGGTTTGAGGGGTCACGCAGGTCGTTTTCTGCGTGATTTGCCCTTGCGTGGGTGGTGTGGGGTGGTGATCGGGTGCACTCGTGGGCCGGAATCGTGGCGGGGCTGGGGTCGTTACACACCCTGACGATCGCAGCACCACCGACCGGTCGCCCCGCCTTTTCCGGGGGCTGGTCGTCGGTGGGAATGGCAGCCCCCGCCCGGTCGTTACAGTCCCCACGACCGCAGGTACCGCCGCGATGTGGGTGCCGAACGGATAGGGCCACCCCCGGAATGACCCCGGCCCCCCGGTCGTTACACAGGGACCCGGCGCCACGAGCCCTGCGCCCGTGAGGTCGCCGACCCGACGCCCCGGCAGGGCGTCACCCCCTCAGACTTTCCCCCTTGTGTACGTGCAGCGCCGGACGAGGTGCTCACACCCGCGGCAGCGTGTGCGGGTGTCCTTACCCCCGAAGGAGCTACCCCCATGAACACGATCTTCCGTAAGAGCATGCTGTCCGTTGCTGGTCTCGCGTTCGCCGGTGGTGTCTTCGCCGGCCCGATCGCCGCCCACGCCGCCACCCCCACCGAGGGCAAGCCCGTCGCCGCGGCGATGAGCGTGCACACGGCCGCGCCGAAGCCGCAGGGCGATCAGTCGCACATCACCCTCACCGACGAGCAGACCGGCAACGTCAAGGCGATCATCGCCGCCACGAAGAAGGCCGGCCTCCCCGAGCGGGCCGCGGTGATCTCCATCGCGACGTCGCTGCAGGAGTCGAAGTTGGAGAACCTGGGTCACCTGGGTGACGCCAACGACCACGACTCGCTGGGCCTGTTCCAGCAACGCCCGACCAGCGGTTGGGGTACCCCGGAGCAGATCACCAACCCCGAGTACTCCACGACGGCGTTCCTCAAGGGCCTCAAGCAGGTCGACGGGTGGCAGGACATGCCCCTGACCCAGGCCGCGCAGACCGTGCAGGTCTCCGCCTACCCCGACGCCTACGCCCAGTGGGAGCAGCAGGCCACCGACCTCGTCACCCAGCACTGGAACAGCTGACCTGCACCACAGCACCACCGCACGACAGCGGC
>NZ_JBEZGM010000032.1:0-58940 GCF_040649995.1 Micromonospora sp. NPDC048835
GGGCGCGGGGGGGGGGGCGGGGGGCCCGTCCGGCGGGCGCGGGGGGGGGGGGGGGGGCCGCGGGGGCGGGGGGGGGGGGGGGGGCGGCGGGCCCCCCCCCCCCCCCCCGACCGGAGGGATCAGGCGCGGGCGTACTGGGCGGGACCGGAGTACGCGACGCCGAGCTTCGCGGCGGCCCGGCGCGGCCAGTACGGGTCGCGCAGCAACTCCCGACCCAGCAGCACCAGGTCGGCTTCGCCGTCGGCGACGATCTGCTCGGCGTGCTCGGGTTCCACGATCAGGCCCACCGCGCCGGTCGGTACGCCGGCCTCGCGGCGGATCTGGGCGGCGAGGGGCACCTGGTAGCCGGGGCCGAGCGGGATGCGCTGGCCCGTGCTCACCCCACCTGAGGACGTGTCGATCAGGTCGACGCCGACCCCGGCCAGCTCGCTGGCGAGCACCACGCTGTCCTCGATCGTCCAGCCGCCCTCGACCCAGTCGGTGGCGGAGATCCGGGTCAGCACCGGGACGTCCTCGCCCACCGCGGCACGCACCGCGCGGGCCACCTCCAGGGTGAGTCGCATCCGGCCGGCCCGGTCGCCGCCGTACGCGTCGGTGCGGTGGTTGGTCAGCGGCGACAGGAACTCGTTGAGCAGGTAACCGTGGGCGGCGTGGACCTCCACGGCGGCGAAGCCGGCGTCCAGGGCGCGTACGGCGCTGGCCGCGAACGCGTCGACCACACCGGCGATGCCGGCCTCGTCGAGGCTCGTCGGCGTCCGGTAGCCGGCGGTGAACGGCTCCGAGCCGGGGGCGACGGGAGTCCAGCCGCCCTCGGCGTCCGGCACACCGCCCGACTCCGGCGCCCACGGCCGGTAGGTGGAGGCCTTGAAGCCGGCGTGGGCGAGCTGCACGGCCGGCACCGCGCCGTGGGCGGCGACGAACGCGGTCACCGGCCGCCAGGCGTCGACGTGCGCGCCGGACCAGATGCCGGTGTCCTGCGGGCTGATCCGGCCCTCGGGGAGTACGGCGGTCGCCTCGGTCATGACCAGGCCGGCGCCGCCGACCGCGCGACTGCCGAGGTGGATCAGGTGCCAGTCGGTGGGCAGGCCGTCGGGGCCGGCAGAGTACTGACACATGGGTGCCATGGCGACCCGGTTGGGCAGGGTGACGCCGCGCAGGGCCAGGGGGGTGAACAGGGAGCTCATGGGGGACATCCTCTCGAGACGGCGACGGCGACGGGCCCCCGGGGAGGGAGGTCCGCCGCCGTACCGGCTGGTGTGATCAGGCAGGAACAGGGGTCAGGTCGGGCCGGGTCTCCGCTACCGGTGCCGGCTCGGTCAGGTCACGCCGGCCGGCGGACTCGTACGCGGCGCGGTCGAGGGTGCCCTCGCGGGCGGCGACCACGGTCGGCACCAGGGCCTGCCCCGCGACGTTGGTGGCGGTGCGGATCATGTCCAGGATCGGGTCGATGGCGAGCAGCAGGCCGGCGCCGGCCAGCGGCAGACCGAGCGTGCTGAGGGTCAGGGTGAGCATCACGATCGCGCCGGTCAGGCCGGCGGTGGCGGCCGAGCCGACCACCGAGACGAAGGCGATCAGCAGGTAGTCGCCGATGCCGAGGTGCACGCCGAACACCTGGGCCACGAAGATCGCGGCGAGGGCCGGGTAGATGGCGGCGCAACCGTCCATCTTCGTGGTGGCACCGAAGGGCACCGCGAACGAGGCGTACTCGCGGGGCACGCCGAGGCGCTCGACGGAGCGCTGGGTCACCGGCATGGTGCCGACCGAGGAGCGGGACACGAAGGCAAGCTGGATCGCCGGCCAGGCGCCGGCGAAGAAGCGCAGCGGGTTGAGCCGGCCGGCGAGGACCAGCACCAGCGGGTACACCACGAACAGCACGATGGCGCAGCCGACGTAGACGGCGGTGGTGAACTTCGCGAGGGGGGCCAGCAGGTCCCAGCCGTACGAGGCGACGGCGTTGCCGATCAGGCCGAGGGTGCCGATCGGGGCGAGGCGGATGACCCACCAGAGCGCCTTCTGGACGATCTCCAGCAGCGAGCGGTTGAGCGCCACGAACGGTTCGGCGGCGTCACCGACGAGCAGGGCCGCCGCGCCGATGACGACGGCGAGGAAGACGATCTGCAGGACGTTGCCCTCGACGAACGCGCCGACCGGGTTGGTGGGCACGATGCCGGTGAGGAAGTCCGTCCACGAGCCGGTGTTCTTCGGCGGTGCCGCGCCGCCCAGGTCGAGGGTCACGCCGCGGCCCGGGTTGGTGAACAGGCCGAGGCCGATGCCGATGCTCACCGCGATCAGCGCGGTGATGCCGAACCACATCAGCGTCTTGAGGGCGAGCCGGGCGGCGTTGGCGACGCCGCGCAGGCTGACCACGCTGACCACGATCGCGGTGAAGACGAGCGGGGGAACGGCCAGCTTGAGGAGCTGGACGAAGAGGCTGCCGACGGTGTGCAGGGTGCTGGTGAGCCAGCTCAGGTCGTTGCTGCGGGCCAGGAAGCCCAGCGCGACGCCGAGCACGAGACCGAGCAGGATCTGCACGGAGAAGGGAATTTTGCGCAGGCTGAAGGGCATGGGGAGATATCCAATTGTCCGGTCCGATCGGGGCAGGCGTAGGAACGCGGCTAGCCCGGACAGATGCCACTGGCCTGCAGTCGGAGATCGACATACAGGCGGACAGTGAGGCCCCAGACGTTGGTCATCGCTCGCCGACGATACGCCGAATTCCGCTCACTGGAAGGACTCATCGGCGTGAGGCTCCTTACAGAGGGCCAGTGCGGTGGCGGTTCCCAGGCCCCAGAGCGCCGCCAGAGCGAGGATCAGCCGTTCCAGCACCCCCACCACCGAGCCTCGGCCGAGCACCAGCATCGCCAGCCCCACCGTGCCGCAGAGGGGCAGCGCCAGCACGGCGGCGATGCCGGCCAACCGACGCACCGCCCGGCCGGCCGGCCCGGAGAGAGCCAGCGTGATCATGGCGAAGACCACCGCCGCGGTCGCCGCGATGCTCGCGCCACCGTGCACCAGGTCCGCCGTCGTCGCCCGCTCGAACGGTGGCAGCGGGCAGCCGTCGGAGCAGGTCACCGCCCCGGAGACGGCGGTGAACACGGCGCTGGTGGCGAGCAGCCCCGGTGCCGCCGCCCACACCCCCGGGGGCAGGGCCGCGCCGATCAGCAGCAACGCGCCGGCAAGGGCCAGGATCCCGATCCGGTACGTCGCGGCGTGCGCGCTGCCGGCGATGCCCGCCTCACTGACGTACCCGGTGAGCCCCGGGCCGGGACCGGCGACAACGGCGAGCGTCACCGCCACCGCGCCGGCCAGGGTGCAGCCGGCCGCGGCGGACCCGGCGGCCCGGCGGGCGACGTCGCCGCGGGCCCTCCGCGCGCTCGGGGCGGCGGACCGAGCCGGCTCAGCCACGCCCGTGCGGCGCGTTCCAGCCGGACTCGTCCGGCCCGAGCGGCACGATGCCGCTGGGGTTGATCTGCCGATGGGTGCCGTAGTAGTGCCGCTTGATGTGGTCGAAGTCCACCGTCTCGCCGAAGCCCGGCGTCTGGAACAGGTCCCGGGCGTACGCCCACAGCACCGGCATCTCGGTCAGCTTGTCGCGGTTGCACTTGAAGTGCCCGTGGTACGCGGCGTCGAAGCGGACAAGCGTGGTGAACAGTCGCACGTCGGCCTCGGTGATCGCGTCGCCCATCAGGTAACGCTGCCCGGCTAGCCGCTCGGAGAGCGCGTCCAGCCGGGCGAACAACCCCCGGAACGCCTCGTCGTACGCCTCCTGGGAGGTGGCGAACCCGCACCGGTAGACACCGTTGTTGACGTCGGTGTGGATCTCGGCCATCAGCGCGTCCATCTCGGGGCGCAGCGCGACCGGGTAGAGATCCGGGGCGTCGGGCGCGTGCAGCGACCGCCACTCGGTGGAGAAGTCGAGGGTGAGCTGCGGGTAGTCGTTGGTGACCACCCGGCCGGTCAGGGTGTCGACGAGCGCCGGCACGGTCACCCGGCCGGTGTAGTCCGGGTCGGTGGCCAGGTACGACTCGGAGAGGAAGCCCACCCCGAGGACCGGGTCGAAGCCGTCCGGGTCCAGGGCGAACGCCCAGCCCCGCTCGTCCCGGATCGGGTCGACGGTGCCGAGCGAGATCGCGTCGTCCAGGCCGAGCAGGCCGCGCACGATCCGCGCCCGGTGCGCCCACGGGCAGGCGCGGCACCAGATGAGCCGGTAACGGCCGGCCTCCAGCGGCCAGCGGTCCTGCTCGTCCGGCCCGCCACCGGGTGGGGAGGACGAGTCGGCGGTGACCCGCCCGGTGAACCGGTTCGGCTGGCGGACGAACGCACCACCGCCACTTGTCTCTGCGCTGAACTGGGCCCGGGCCATGCCGTCAACCTATCCGCTGTCGGCGCGGATATCCTGGCGGCCGGCAGCCCCCGCGACCCGGTGGGCCCGCCCCACCCCCGCCGTCTGCACCCCCTAAGGACTCGCGATGACCGTGGCATACCTGGTGGCCGGTGTCCGTACCCCGATCGGCAGGTACGCGGGCGCGCTCGCCGGCGTCCGCCCGGACGACCTGGCCGCGCACGTGATCCGTGAGCTGGTCGCCCGGCACCCGTCGGTGGACTGGGCGCGGGTCGACGACGTGGTGCTCGGCTGCGCCAACCAGGCCGGCGAGGACAACCGCAACGTGGCCCGGATGGCGGCGCTGCTGGCCGGCCTGCCCGAGGAGGTGCCGGGCAGCACCATCAACCGGCTCTGCGGCTCGGGTCTGGACGCGCTCGCCACCGCCGCCCGGTCCGTCGTCGCCGGGGACGCCGAGCTGGTCGTCGCCGGCGGGGTGGAGAGCATGAGCCGGGCACCGTTCGTCATGCCGAAGGCCACGTCCGCGTACTCCCGTTCGGCCGAGGTGTACGACACCACGCTCGGCTGGCGGTTGGTGAACCCGCTGATGCGCGACGGGTGGGGCGTCGACTCGATGCCGGAGACGGCGGAGAACGTGGCCGCCGAGTACGGCGTCAGCCGGGCCGAGCAGGACGCCTTCGCGTACCGCTCGCAGCAGCGTGCGGCGAAGGCGCAGGCCGACGGCCGGTTCGCCGAGGAGATCGTGGCCGTCTCCGTGCCGGCCGGCCGTCGGGAGACCCGGCTCGTCGAGGTCGACGAGCATCCCCGGGAGACCTCGCTGGAGAAGCTCGCCGCGTTGCCCACCCCGTTCCGCGACGGCGGCACGGTCACCGCCGGCAACTCCTCGGGCGTCAATGACGGCGCGGTCGCGCTGCTGGTGGCGAGCGAGGCGGCGGTCTCCCGGTACGGCCTGACCCCGCTGGCCCGGATCGTCGGCGCGGCGGCGGCAGGTGTGCCACCCCGGATCATGGGGATCGGCCCGGTGCCGGCCACCCGCAGGCTGCTCGACCGCGTCGGCATCGAGGTGGGTGCGGTGGACGTGGTGGAGCTGAACGAGGCGTTCGCCGCGCAGTCCGTGGCCGTGCTGCGCGAGCTGGGGCTGCCGGTGGACGCGGACCACGTCAACCCGAACGGTGGGGCCATCGCGTTGGGGCACCCGCTCGGCGCCAGCGGCGCACGGCTGGCGCTGACCGCCGCCCTGGAGCTGCGCCGTCGCGGCGGCCGCCGGGCTCTGGCCACCATGTGCATCGGCGTCGGTCAAGGCATCTCGCTGTTGCTGGAGTCAGCCGCCTAGAGTGGTCCACACCACACGACCCGCGGGTCGACCGGTGCTCGCGCACGCCGGGCCCCGGTGCCGTCCCGTGCCGAGGCGAGGAACTGGGGAGCACACTGATGCCGGACGGACTGCCCACCGAGATCGATCTGACCAGGCCGAGCGCGGCCCGGGTGTACGACTACTTTCTTGGTGGGGCGCACAACTTCGAGATCGACAGGCAGTTGGCCGAGCAGATCGCCAGCATGACCCCGAATCTCGCCGCCACCATGCGTTCCGGCCGGGAGTTCCTGCGCCGGGCCGTCCGGGTGCTGCTCGACGCCGGCATCGACCAGTTCCTCGACATCGGCTCCGGCATTCCCACCGTGGGCAACGTGCACGAGGTGGCGCAGGGGGTGAACCCGAAGGCCCGGGTGGTCTACGTCGACATCGACCCGGTGGCCGTCGCGCACAGCCGGGAACTGTTGGCCGGCAACGAGCTGACCGCTGTCATCCACGCCGACCTGCGTGAGCCGGAGCGCATCCTGGCCGAGACCCGACAGCTCGGGCTGATCGACTTCAGTCGACCGGTGGGCATCCTGCTGGCCGGGGTGGTGCACTTCATCCCGGACGCCGACCGGCCCGAGGAGATCCTGGCCACCCTGCGGGCCGCCGCCGCGCCGGGCAGCTTCCTGGTCGTCTCGCACTCCACCTTCGAGGACCAGCCGCAGGAGATGCTCGACGCCCAGCGCCTCTCCGCCCGTACCGCCACCGAGATCACGCTGCGCTCCCGCGCACAGGTCACCGCATTCTTCGGCGACTGGACCGTCCAGGCCCCGGGTGTGGTGCACATGCCGCTGTGGCGCCCGGACTCACCGTCCGACGTGGACGAGCACCCGGAGCGGTTCGGCGCCTTCGGGGGCGTCGCCCGGTACGACCAGCCCGTCGGCTGATCGAAGTGGCCGCCGTCCCGGACCCCGCCGGGGTCGAAGCCGGCCCGGACCCCGCCGGGGTCGAAGCCGGCCCGGACCCGGCCGGGGTCACTGCCGGTCGGGACCCCGCCGGGGTCACTGCCGGTCGGGTCGCCACCCGGGGGTACGCCGCCGAGTGGGCCCGCGCGGTGCGCCGGCTCGGTTTCGTGCCACTCAGCATGGCCGAGACCGAGCGGCTGCTGCTGGTGCACACGATCCGGCTGGCCCAGGCTGCCCGGGCCGAGCCGTTCACCGCCCGCCCGGCCGAGGAGATCGGGCGGGCGCTGGTGGAGGCGCACCTCACCGAACCGCAGGCCCTGGAATGGACGCTGCACGCGCTCGGTGCGGCGTTCGCCCGCCAGGTGCTGTGCGACGGCGACCAGCCGGCGGATCTCGCCGACCGGATCGCGGCGTTGCAGGGCGGGCTGGCCGCCGGCTTCGCGCGGGCGCTGCGCGACCGCACCTTCAGCCAGCAGGAGCGCATCGCCCGGTCGGCCTGGCAGGCGCGCGACCAGGTCGAACAGGCGCTGCGGGAGAGCGAGGCCCGGTTCCGGGCGGTGTTCACCGGCGCGGCGATCGGGATCGGGATCGCCGACGTGGACGGCCGGATCATCGACGTCAACCAGGCGTTCGCCGACATGCTCGGCTACTCGATCGAAGAGCTGCGCCAGATCAACGTGGCAGGGTTGGTGCACGCCGAGGACGCGGCCGGGATGTGGGAGCTGTACCAGGAGCTGATCGAGGGCAAGCACGACGCGGCCCGGGTGGAGAAGCGCTACTACCGCAAGGACGGCACCACGGTCTGGACGGACCTGGCCGTCTCGCTGATCCGACACGAGGGTCGACCCCGGTTCACCGTCGCGATGATCGAGGACATCACCGAGCGGTACGAACTCCAGCAGCGGCTGCGCTTCCAGGCGCTGCACGACCCACTCACCGGGCTGCCCAACCGGACGCTCTTCTTCGAGACGTTGGGACAGGTGCTCGACACCGCGGGTGCCGAGCAGCGGGTCGGTGTGTGCTTCCTCGACCTGGACGGCTTCAAGGCGATAAACGACAGTCTCGGGCACGACCTCGGTGACCGACTGCTGGTGATGATCGCCCGGCGGCTTGCCGCGTGCGTGGCCGACCACGGCCACCTGGTCGCCCGGATGGGGGGCGACGAGTTCGTGATCCTCGTCGACGGGGGAGACGACGCCGACGACCCGGTCACCGTCGCCGAGGCCGCGCTGGCCGCCGTCGCGGCCCCGGTCCACGTCGGTGAGCACCAGTTGGCCGTCTCGGCAAGTGTGGGCATCGTGCAGTGCCCCGCCTCGGAGACCACCGCGTCGGAGCTGATGAAGGCCGCCGACACCACGCTCTACTGGGCCAAGGCGGCGGGCCGGGGCCGTTGGGCGGTCTACGACCCGGAGCGCGGCGCCCGGGACATCGCCCGCTCGGCGCTCGTCGCCGGACTGCCCGCCGCACTGGACCGGGGCGAGTTCGTGCTGCACTACCAGCCGATCGTGTCGTTGCTCGAGGGCACCATGCTCGCGGTGGAGGCGCTGGTCCGGTGGGAGCACCCGGAGCTGGGCCTGATCGGGCCGGACCGGTTCATCGGCCTGGCCGAGGAGACCGGGCTGATCGTCCGGCTCGGCGAATGGGTGCTGCGGCGGGCCTGCGCCGACGCCGAACGGTGGTGGCGGGAGTTCCCGGACGCCCGGCTGGTGGTCAGCGTCAACCTGGCCGCCCGGCAGGCCGACGACCCGGCCATCGTGGACACGGTGGCCGACGCGTTGCAGGCCAGCGGGCTGCCCGCGGAGCTGCTCCAACTGGAGTTGACCGAGAGCGCCGTGATGGGCAGCGCCGGTGAGCCCCTGCGCAGCCTGCACCGGCTCGCCGCGCTCGGTGTCCGGCTGGCGGTGGACGACTTCGGCACCGGATACTCCAACCTGGCGTACCTGCGTCGGCTGCCGATCCACTGCCTGAAGCTCGCCGGCCCGTTCGTCGAGGGCATCCGGGCGGACGGCGCCGACGTGGCGGCCGACCACCGCGACGAACGGATCGTCGACGCGTTGGTCCGGTTGGCACACGCCCTGGAGTTGTGGGTCACGGCCGAGGCGGTGGAGACCGGCGTGCAGGCCGAACGGCTGCGGTCGCTGCGCTGCGACACCGGGCAGGGCCGCTACTTCGGTGCGCCGGCCCCGGCCGACGCGATCACCGCCCGGCTGCGCGACGGTGTGGAACACGGTGGGGTGCCGGTGTGAGTGAGCGAACCGGCTGGCGCGACAGCGTGACGCGAAGCGACGGCCCGCAACGACGCGGGGTGCCGGCGTGAGCGGGGGACCGTTCCGGTCCGGGTGGTGGCGACGGAGGGTGGCGGCGTGGACCTGACGGACTCGCAGACGGCGGTGACCGTGGTGGCCGGTCTGGCCATCCTGGCCGGGTTGGCCGGTGTGGTGGTGCCCGGCCTGCCGGCGTTGCCGCTGTGCTGGGGTGGGGTGCTGCTCTGGGCGGTCTTCGGTGGTGCCGGTCCGGGTGGCTGGGCGGTGTTCGCGGCGGTCTCCCTGGTGGCCGCGGGCGGCGCTGTGATCAAGTACGCGTGGCCGGGCCGGAATTTGAAGCGCACCGGTGTGCCGACGTCCACGCTGCTCGTCGGCGCGGTTCTCGGCATCGTCGGGTTTTTCGTGGTGCCGATCGTTGGCCTGGTGCTCGGCTTCGTCCTCGGGGTGTGGGCGGCGGAACGGCTGCGCCTGGGCAGCAACCAATTGGCGTGGCCCTCCACCGTGCAGGCCCTGAAGGCCGCCGGCCTGTCGATGCTGGTGGAGTTCCTGGCCGGCCTGGTCATCGCCGCCCTCTGGGTAACCGGCCTCCTCCTAACCTGACCCCACCCCCCTGTTTTCGTCGGTGATCAAGAGGTTTGCGTCAGGCAGAGCCTGAAATTTGACGCAAACCTCTTGATCACCGAGGGAAAGGGGGCGCGGGGCACTTTTTGGGTACGGCGGGAGGCCGTACGTGAGAGAGAGGCGTGCCCCGCGCCACCGTGGTCGGGCGGTCCGAGCGCCCGGGGTGGGCCCTGATCGGGCCTGGTCACCGGTCCAGCATGCCGGCCGGGGCGGCCGGACGGCAACGCAATTAGCCCGACGGCGGTGAGATTCCCACCGACTACGTATTGACCGTCTTGATCGACGGGGTCGACACTTTGCCCACTCGCACGCGGAACCACCTCAGGGAGGTGTGCAGTGGCCACGACACCCGTGCCGACCGCCGAGCAACCAATGGACGACGACGCCCGGCGGCTCGCTGAACTCGGCTACAAACAGGAGTTGCGCCGCAAGTGGAGTGGCTTCTCCAACTTCGCCATCTCCTTCTCGATCATTTCGATCCTGGCCGGCTGTTTCACGACCTTCGGTCAGGCGTGGAACAACGGCGGGCCGGTCGCCATCTCCTGGGGCTGGCCGCTGATCTCGCTGTTCATCCTGATCATCGGTTTCTGCATGGCGGAGCTGGTGTCGGCGTACCCGACCGCCGGTGGGATCTACTGGTGGGCGGCCACCATGGGTCGCCCGGTGCACGGCTGGTTTACCGGCTGGCTGAACCTGATCGGTCTGGTGGCGGTCACCGCCTCGGTCGACTACGGCTGCGCGACGTTCCTCAACCTCACCCTGTCGGCGCTCTTCGACGGCTGGGCCGGGACGCTGCGCCAGGCGTTCGTCCTCTTCGTGATCATCCTGGCGCTGCACGGGCTGATCAACATCTTCGGGCACCGGATCATCGACGTACTCCAGAACGTCTCGGTCTGGTGGCACGTGGCCGGCGCGGCCGTCGTGGTGGCCATTCTGGTCTTCGTGCCCGACAACCACCAGAGTTTCCAGTTCGTGTTCACCGAGCGGTTCAACAACTCCGGCTTCGGCGACGGCGACATCGGCGGGCTGACGTTCTGGTTCTACGTGCTCCCGCTCGGCTTCCTGCTGACCCAGTACACGATCACGGGCTTCGACGCCTGCGCGCACGTCTCCGAGGAGACCCGGGGCGCGTCCCAGGCCGCCGCCAAGGGGCTCTGGCAGTCGATTTTCTACTCCGCGGTCGGCGGCTGGATCCTGCTGCTGGCGTTCCTCTTCGCGGCCACCGACGTCGAGGCGGTGAACGCCGCCGGCGGCTTCTCCGGTGCGATCTTCGAGTCGGCGCTGACCCCGGTCTTCTTCAAGATCGTCATCATCATCTCCACGATCGGCCAGTTCTTCTGCGGCATGAGTTGCGTGACCTCGATGAGCCGCATGGCGTACGCGTTCAGCCGCGACCGGGCCGTGCCGGGCTGGCGACTGTGGTCGACGGTCGACCGCAACGGCACCCCGGTGAAAGCGATCATCGGCGCCACACTGGCCGGCCTGGTGCTGACCCTGCCGGCGTTGTACGAGAGCTCCGCCGGTATCCCGATCGCCTTCTACGCGGTGGTCTCGGTCGCGGTGCTCGGGCTCTACCTGTCGTTCCTCATCCCGATCGCGCTGCGACTGCGGATGGGTGACAGGTTCGTCCCCGGCCCGTGGACGCTCGGCCGCAAGTACAAACTGCTGGGCTGGATCGCAGTCATCGAGATCGCGATCATCGCCGTCTACTTCGTACTGCCGATCGTGCCCGCCGGGGTGCCCGGCAACGACGAGTTCACCTGGTCGGCGGTGAACTACGCGCCACTCGCCGTCGGCGGGGTGCTGCTGGTGGTGGCCGTGTGGTGGTACGCCTCGGCCCGGAAGTGGTTCACCGGCCCGGTCCGTACCGTCGAACAGCCCGCTCCGGCCGACGGCCCGGCGCCGGCCGACGGCCCGGTCTGACCGGCACCCGGCGGGACGGGAGCGACGCCCGTCCCGCCGGGTTTGCCGCAGACCCTCGCGGGGGCATTGACGGTGATCCGGTTTGCCAGTAGACCTTGGTGATGGAGGCCCGCTCATGAGGAATGCGCCGCTCACGCTGGAACAACTGCGGGTCGCCGTCGCCGAGGGCGAGATCGACACGGTGGTTCTCGCCCTGGTCGACATGCAGGGCCGGTTGCAGGGCAAGCGGTTCCACGCGCCGTTCTTCCTCGACCAGGTGGTGGAGGGCGGCAGCGAGGGCTGCAACTACCTGCTCGCCGTGGACGTCGACATGAACACCGTCGACGGGTACGCGATGTCGAGTTGGGAACGCGGCTACGGCGACTTCGCGATGGTGCCCGACTTCGCCACGCTGCGCCGAGTGCCCTGGCAGCCCGGCTCCGCCCTGCTGCTGGCCGACCTGACCTGGCTCGACGGCTCCGGTGACGTGGTCGCCTCACCCCGGCAGATCCTGCGCCGGCAACTGGACCGGCTGGCCGAGCACGGGCTGACCGCGTACGCCGGCACCGAGTTGGAGTTCGTGCTGTTCCGCGACTCGTACGAGGACGCCTGGCAGCGGGGCTACCGCGACCTCACCCCGGCGAACCAGTACAACGTCGACTACTCGCTGCTCGGCACCGCCCGGGTGGAGCCGTTGCTGCGCCGGATCCGCACCGAGATGGCCGGTGCCGGGCTCACGCCGGAGAGCGCCAAGGGCGAGTGCAACCTCGGGCAACACGAGATCGCCTTCCGCTACGACGAGGCGGTGGCCTGCGCGGACCACCACGTGATCTACAAGAACGGCGCCAAGGAGATCGCCGCCCAGGAGGGGATGGCGATCACCTTCATGGCCAAGCCGAACGAGCGGGAGGGCAACTCCTGCCACATCCACTTTTCGCTCCGGGACTCGTCCGGCGCGTCGGCGATGCTCGGCGACGGGCCGGCGCACCTGTCGCAGACCGGGCAGCGGGTGCTCGCCGGGCTGTTGGCGACCATGCGGGAGTTCAGCCTGCTGTTCGCCCCGAACATCAACTCCTACAAGCGCTACCAGCCGGGGTCGTTCGCCCCGACCGCACTGCGCTGGGGCGTCGACAACCGCACCTGCGCGCTGCGGGTGGTCGGGCACGGGCAGGGCATGCGGGTGGAGAACCGGGTGCCCGGCGCCGACGTCAACCCGTACCTGGCGATCGCCGGGCTGGTCGCCGGGGCGCTGCACGGCATCGACGGTGAGCTGGAGCTGGGCGAGGAGTGCACCGGCAACGCGTACGACGACCCGCAGGCCGAGCGCGTCCCCGGCACCCTGCGCGACGCCCTGGCCCTGTGGGAGGCGTCCACGGTGGCCCGCGAGGCGTTCGGCGAGGAGGTGGTGGCCCACTACGCCAACCAGGCGAGGGTGGAGTTGGCCGCGTTCGACGCCGCAGTGACGGACTGGGAGCTGAGGCGTGGCTTCGAACGCCTCTGATCCCGCGCCGGGCCCCTCACCCCTCGCCGCCGCACCGCCCGACTGCGTCGATCATGGACTTGTGGTGGGCGGTAAGTCCTTCGAGGCGCCTTTTGTGGGGCACCACAACTCCATGATCGACTGTTACGACGAGGGGTGGGGTGTGTGACGGTTCTGGTTGATCCGGCCTCCGGGGTCGGGTTTCGGGAGGTCGCGGCGGCCTCGGTGGAGGACGTGGACGCCGCCATCGCGCGGGCGGCTGCCGCCTTCGAGACGTGGCGAAAGGTGGGGCCGGGGGACCGGGGCCGGTTGTTGCGGCGGTTCGCCGCCGTGGTCGACGCGCACCTCGACGAGCTGGCCCAGTTGGAGGTGCGCAACTCCGGGCACACCATCGGCAATGCCCGCTGGGAGGCGGGCAACGTCCGCGACGTCCTGGACTACTACGCCGGCGCACCCGAGCGGCTGACCGGGCGGCAGATCCCGGTGCCCGGCGGGCTCGACGTCACCTTCCACGAGCCACTCGGTGTGGTCGGCGTGATCGTGCCCTGGAACTTCCCGATGCCGATCGCCGCCTGGGGGTTCGCCCCGGCGCTCGCCGCCGGCAACACGGTGGTGCTCAAACCCGCCGAACTGACTCCGCTCACCGCGCTGCGCCTGGCCGAGCTGGCCCGTGAGGCGGGCCTGCCCGACGACGTCTTCACCGTCGTCCCGGGCGAGGGCTCGGTGGTGGGGGAGCGGTTCGTCAGCCACCCGGCGGTGCGCAAGATCTGCTTCACCGGCTCCACCGAGGTCGGCACCCGGATCATGGCCGGCTGCGCCGCCCAGGTGAAGCGACTCACCCTGGAGCTGGGCGGCAAGAGCGCGAACATCGTGTTCGCCGACGCCGACCTGGAGCGCGCCGCCGCGACCGCGCCGGGCGCGGTCTTCGACAACGCCGGCCAGGACTGCTGCGCACGGTCGCGGATCCTGGTCCAGCATTCGGTGTACGAGCGGTTCCTGGAACTTCTCGAACCAGCGGTACGCGCGGTACGGGTCGAGGACCCGTCCCGGGACACCGCCGAGATGGGCCCGCTGATCTCCGCCGGGCAACGGGACCGGGTCGCCGGCTACCTCGACGGGGCGACCGTCGCCTTCACCGGCTCCTGCCCCGACGGCCCCGGGTTCTGGCAGGCTCCGACGGTCCTGCTCGCCGACTCGCCGGCCGACCGGCACTGGCGGGAGGAGATCTTCGGCCCGGTCGTCTCGGTGCTGCCGTTCGACGACGAGGCCGACGCGGTCCGGCTCGCCAACGACACCGAGTACGGCCTCTCCGGCTCGATCTGGACCCGGGACGTGGGTCGGGCGTTGCGCCTGGCCCGCGCCGTCGACGCGGGCAACCTCAGCGTCAACTCGCACTCCTCGGTGCGCTACTGGACCCCGTTCGGCGGGATGAAGCGCTCCGGCCTCGGCCGTGAGCTGGGCCCGGACGCGCTGCACGCCTTCACCGATGTCAAGAACGTGTTCATCGCGACAGAGGAGTGACGCCAGTGCAGGGTCGATTGCGGGACCGGGTGGCAGTGGTCACCGGAGCGGGCAGCGGCATCGGGTTGGCCACCGTCCGGCGGTTCGCCGCCGAGGGGGCCCGGGTGGTCTGCGTCGACATCGACGCGGACGCCGGCACGAAGGCTGCCGAGGAGTGCGGCGGCGAGTTCGTGGCCACCGACGTGGCCGACGAGTCGGCGGTACGCGACCTGTTCGACGGGGTGGCCGACCGGCACGGCCGGGTGGACATCGCGTTCAACAACGCCGGCATCTCCCCGCCGGACGACGACTCCATCCTGGACACCGGCCTGGACGCGTGGGAGCGGGTGCTGCGGGTCAACACCACGAGCGTCTACCTGTGCTGCAAGTACGCCATTCCGCACATGCGTCGGCAGGGCAAGGGGTCGATCATCAACACGGCCTCGTTCGTGGCGTTGATGGGTGCGGCGACGTCGCAGATCGCGTACACCGCGAGCAAGGGCGGGGTGCTGGCGATGACCCGGGAGTTGGGCGTGCAGTTCGCCCGTGAGGGCATCCGGGTCAACGCGTTGTGTCCCGGCCCGGTGGCCACCCCGTTGCTGCTGGAACTGTTCGCCGCCGACCCGGAGCGGGCCGCCCGCCGGCTGGTGCACGTGCCGATGGGTCGCTTCGGGCAACCGGAGGAGATCGCCGCCGCGGTGGCGTTCCTGGCCAGCGACGACGCCTCGTTCATGACCGCCGCGCAGTTCGTCGTCGACGGCGGCATCACGGGCGCCTACGTCACCCCCCTGTGAGAAGCGCGAAAAGCGCGCGGAGGCCGCTGATCGGCATCAGCGCGTACGTCGAACCCGCCGACTGGGCTGTCTGGCGGGGCGTACGGGCCGTGCTCCTGCCCGAGGCGTACGTGCGGGCGGTGACGGCCGCCGGTGGCCGCGCGGTGCTCCTGCCGCCCGACGACGTGGACGCCGACGTGGTGGCCGTCCTTGACGGGCTGCTGCTGGCCGGCGGCGCGGACGTCGGCCCGGGGCGGTACGGCCAGCCGCCCGATCCGCGTACCGAGGATCGGCCGGATCGGGACGCCGGCGAGCTGACCCTGTTGGCCGCCGCGCTCGCTGCCGAGATGCCGGTGTTGGGGGTGTGTCGGGGGATGCAGCTGCTCGCGGTCGCGTACGGCGGTGCCCTGCACCAGCATCTGCCGGATGTGGTGGGTCACGACGCGCACCGCCCGGCACCCGGTGTGTACGGGGCGCATCCGGTGCGGTTCGCGGCGGGGAGCCTGGCCTCCTCGGTGTTGGCGGGGGTCGACCGGGTCAACTCGTACCACCACCAGGCGGTCGCCGATCCGGGTCGGCTGACGGTGACCGGTTGGGCGGAGGACGGCGTGGTCGAGGCGGTGGAGGACCCGGCCCTGCCGTTCGTGCTCGGGGTGCAGTGGCATCCGGAGAACGAGCCGGACCCGCGGCCGATCACGGCGCTGGTGCGGGCCGCCGACGCCCGGGTGTGATCGAGATCGCTGCCGCCCGTCGATCGCGGCGGTGGGAGGATCGACGGATGGGCAAGGTCTATCCCGAGATCGACGGTCGACTGCGTGACTTCATCGAGGCCCAGCCGCTCTTCTTCGTGGCGACCGCCCCGTCCGGGGCCGAGGGGCACGTCAACGTGTCGCCGAAGGGCATGCGCGGCACGTTCGTGATCCTCGGCCCGCACCGGGTGGCCTACCTCGACTATCACGGCAGTGGGGCGGAGACCATTGCCCACCTGCGGGACAACGGCCGGATCACGCTGATGTTCTGCGCCTTCGACGGCCCGCCGAAGATCGTCCGGTTGCATGGCCGGGGCAGCAGCGTCGCGGTGACCGAGGGCTCGTTCGCCGATCGCCTCGCCGAGTTTCCCGAACCGCCGGACGTGCACGCCGTCCGGGCGGTCATCACCGTCGAGGTGGAACGGGTCAGTGACTCCTGTGGATACGCGGTGCCGCTGATGGACTTCCGGGCCGAACGCGATCTGTTACTCACCTCACACTCCCGCCGGAGCACCGAGGATCTGGTCGTCTACCGGGCCACCAGGAACGCGGCGAGCATCGACGGGCTGCCGGTCTTCTGACGTGTCAGGACGCTCCGGCCACCGCTGTTCCCGGCCGTCGTCCACCCGCACTGTCCGGTGCCCGACCTCCCAGGCGTACGTAAGCAGCGTCCATCGTTCGTGATGCGTTACGTTGCTGGTCCGCTGGGGTACAAGTCGAAGCACGGCGGGTGAAGATCAACGGTCGGGGGGTTCGACCGGAGCGGGAGGCTGCATGAACTCGGCCCAGGGGGGCGCGGACATGGGGCATCCCGTGCTGTCCGGCGGCGAGGTCCCTCCTCTGCTCGCGGCCTCGTTCGCGGCGGGCGGCGAGATGGGCGACCGGCTGGCCACCTTCGACTGGTCTTCCGGCCCGCTGGGCGAGCCCGCTCAGTGGCCCCTGGCGCTGTCCAGTGCGGTCGGGATGATGCTCGCCTCCAGCGCGCCGATCGTGATGTTCTGGGGCGACCAGGAGTTGGCCTTCTACAACGACGCCTACCGGCCGACCATCGGCGCCAAGCACCCGGACGTGATCGGCCAACCGGCCCGCTCGAACTGGGCGGAGACCTGGTCGGTGCTCGGCCCGCTGCTTCACAGCGTCCGGAGCACCGGCCGCTCCTACCGTGGCGAGGACCACCCCTTCCTGTTGGACCGGCACGGCTACGTCGAGCAGACCTACTTCAATGTCTCGTACGACCCGATCCGCGGTGACGACGGCTCGGTCAGTGGCGTCTACTGCATCGTCAGCGAGACCACCGGACGGGTGCTCGGCGAGCGTCGGCTGCGGGCGCTGTCCGAGCTGGGTGCGGAGCTGAACGACATCGGCAGCGCCGCGGAGTTGGGCCGTACCGCAGCCGGAGTGCTCGGCCGGCACCGGGCGGACGTGCCGTTCGCCCTGATCTATCTGGTCGACGACGGCGACCAGCTCGCCCTCGCCGGTAGCACCGGCGCCACCGCACCCGCCGCCGGTGTCGCGTCACGGCTGCTGGGCCAGGTCATCGCCAGTGGAACGCCCGACACGGTCGAGGTGGCCGCTCTGCTCGACGCGTTGCCTGTCGACGCCTCCGACCAGGCCCTCGTGTTGCCGCTCACCGCGACCAACCAGACGGTCGGCGCGCTTGTCGTCGGCGTGGCCCGCCAGCTGCCGCTCGGCGACGAATACCGCGACTTCCTCGACCTGGTCGCCGCCCAGATCTCCCGGGCACTCGGCACCCAGCGGGCGTACGAGCAGGAACGGGCCCGCGCCGCCGAGCTGGCCGCGCTGGACCAGGCGAAGACCAACTTCTTCGCCAACGTCAGCCACGAGTTCCGCACCCCACTGACCCTGGTGCTCGGCCCACTGGAGGACATGCTGGCCGACCCGCGGCTGCCCGCCACCGAGACCGACCGGCTGACCATGATGCACCGCAACGCGTTGCGCCTGCTCAAGCTGGTCAACACCGTGCTGGACTTCTCCCGACTGGAGTCCGGTCGGCTCGCCGCCCGCTACCAGCCCACCGACATCGCCGACTACACAACCCGGCTGGCCAGCACCTTCCGGTCGGCCACCGACCGGGCCGGGTTGCGACTCGTGGTGGACTGTCCGCCGCTGCCGGCGCCGGTCTTCGTCGACCGGGACATGTGGGAGAAGGTCGTCCTCAATCTGGTGTCGAACGCGGTCAAGTTCACCTTCGACGGTGAGATCCGGGTCCGCGTCCGTGCCGTGGAGGGCGTAGCCCGCCTCGAGGTGACGGACACCGGCACGGGCATCGTGCCCGACGAGCTGCCGCACGTCTTCGAACGGTTCCACCGGGTGGCCGGTGCGCGCGCCCGTACCCACGAGGGCACCGGGATCGGCCTCGCCCTGGTTCGTGAGCTGGTCGAGATGCACGGTGGCGAGGTTGGGCTGACGAGTCAGGTCGACCAGGGCAGCACCTTCACGGTGAGCGTTCCGTTCGGGTCGGCGCACCTGCCGACGGACCGGGTGGTGGCGTTCGGTCCGTTGCCCGGGGGCGAGCCCGAGCAGGCTCGGCTCTTCGTGGCGGAGACCGCCCTGTGGGCCGGTGTCGCGCCGACCCGTCACATCGACACGCCGTCGGCGGGAAGTGCCCCGGCGGGCCGGATCCTGGTCGTCGACGACAACGCGGACCTGCAGGAGCACGTCAGCCGGCTGCTCTCCCCGACCTGGGAGGTGGTCGCCGCGAACGACGGGCTCGATGCCCTGCCGCTGGCCAGGGAGGGCGGGTTCGACCTGGTCCTCAGCGACGTGATGATGCCCCGGCTGGACGGGTTCGGGTTGGTGAACGCCCTGCGCGCGGACCCGCGTACCCGGCATGTGCCGATCGTGCTGCTCTCCGCCCGCGCCGGCTCCGCGGAGGCCGTCGCCGGTCTCGCCGTCGGCGCCGACGACTACCTCACCAAGCCGTTCTCCGGACAGGAGCTGATCGCCCGGGTGCGGGCCAACCTGGAGTTGGGCCAGCTCCGCGGGCAGATCATCCGTCGGCTCCGGGCGCTTGCCGACGCGGCGGTGGCGGTGAACACCGCCCGGTCCACCTCCGACGTGCTCCAGGTCGCCGCCCGGCACGCGTTGAGTCTTGCCGAGGCGGCTCGGGTGGTGGTCAGCGCGGCCGACGCGCGCTTCGAGGCGGACAGCGGTGGCACCACCGCCGCCGACCCGTCCTTCGTGGCCGAGCTGACCGGCACCGCCGGCAAGCAGCTCGGTGAGCTGCGGGTCTGGCGGGCGGACGGCGACGAGGCGCAGGCCGACGCCGCACTGACCCAGCTGGCCCGGCTCGTCGGGGTGCGGCTGGAGAACGCCCAGCTCTACGAAGCCGAACACCGCATCGCCACCACCCTGCAGCACAGCCTGCTGCCCCGGTCGTTGCCCCAACTGCCCGGCGCGGTGGTGGCCAGTCGCTACCTGCCCGGCAGTGCCGACGTGGAGGTCGGCGGCGACTGGTACGACGCCATCGCGCTCAACGGCGGCGAACTGGTGCTCGTCATCGGCGACGTGGTCGGCAAGGGCGTCCGGGCGGCCGCGGCGATGGGGCAGTTGCGCAACGCGCTGCGGGCCTACCTCCTGGAGGGCTTCGACCCGGGTGAGTCGCTGACCCGGCTCAACCGGCTGGTCGGCTCCACCGAGGGCCGCAACTTCGCGACGGTGGTCTGCCTGCTGTTCGACCCCCGCACCGGTCTGCTGCGGTACGCCAGCGCCGGTCACCCGTCCCCACTGTTGATCACCGGAGGCGACGTGGCGTTCCTGCACGACCGGGCGCTCGGTCCGCCGGTCGGCGCCCTCCCCGACACGACGTACGCGTCGGTCGAGGGGGAGTTGGCGGCCGGCGGTCGACTGCTGCTCTACACCGACGGGCTGATCGAGGACCGCGAACTCGGCATCGATGCCTCGCTGGACCAGCTCCGCATCGACGCGGCCACCCCGAGTGAGCACGTGGTGGACCTGATCGACGCGGTGGTCGAGCGGGTCACCGGCCGCCCCCGCCGCGACGACGTGGCGGTCCTCGCCGTGGAGGCGGTGGAGCTGAACCGCTTCGCGCTGCGGCTACCGGCGGACCCGACCCGGCTCAGCGTGCTGCGCAAGCGGCTGGAGGACTTCCTGGTCGGGCATGCCGTCGGCGAGACCGACAGGTTCGACCTGACCGTCGCCGTCTCCGAGGCCGCCGCCAACGCCATCGAGCACCCGATCCACCCCGCCGAGGCCATGATCAGTGTGGAGGTGGCCATCGAGGATCGGACGGTGACGGCCACGGTACGCGACAGCGGACAGTGGCGGGAGTCGACCGACTCCGGTTTCCGGGGCCGCGGCCTGGCCCTGATCAGAGCGCTCGGCGACCTGTCGGTGCGGCGTACCGATGAGGGCACCGAGGTGACTCTGCGCCGGCAGTTGCAGGACTGATCCTGCGGTCGGGGTGCTTCCGGACCCGACGTGTCGCCTCGGCGCGGCCGAGGCCGGTGACGTCGGCCCTAGGCGCGGTCGAGCCAGCTCTGCTCGCCGAGGCCGGAGATCTCCAACACGCGGCGGACCTGCCGGGACGGGCGGACGACGAGCGTGCCGGGAAACTGCTGGGCGAGCCGGACCAGGGCGTGGATGGCGGCCGAGTCGAAGAAGGTGACCGCACTCAGGTCGAGGGTGATCTTCTCGGCGGGCTCGCGCAGCGCCGTCTGGAGCATCGTGTCCGCGGTCGCCATGTCGACCTCGCCGGAAACGACGACGTGGAGGTGGTCACCGTCGATCTCCGCGCTGGCGGAGAAGACGGGTGGCGCTCCCCCTTGATCCACGCTGACACCATGGCACAGCCGCTCTGGCAGAGCAACAACCCCCACCGGGCGGCCGTGGCGCGGGTCACCAGCGGCCCCGGCGATAGGCTTGCGGCATGACCGTCCGTCCGCCGCTGACGCCAGGCACGCTCTCCCCGATGCGACCGGTGCCACCCCAGATCGCCCGACCGGAGTACGTGGGTAAGTCGCAGCCACGCCAGTGGCGTGGCTCGCACGTGCAGACGCCGGAGACCATCGAGAAGATGCGCATCGCCAGCCGGCTCGCCGCCCAGGCGACCCAGTTGGCCGGCGAGCACTGCAAGCCCGGCGTGACGACCGACGAGATCGACAAGGTGGTGCACGAGTTCCTCTGCGACCACGGCGCGTACCCGTCGACGCTTGGCTACAAGGGCTTCCCGAAGTCCTGCTGCACGAGCCTCAACGAGGTCATCTGCCACGGCATCCCGGACACCACGGTCCTGCAGGACGGCGACATCATCAACGTCGACGTGACCGCGTACATCGGTGGGGTGCACGGCGACACCGATGCCACCTTCTGCGTCGGCGAGGTCAGCGAAGAAGCCCGACTGCTTGTCGAGCGCACCCACGAGGCGATGATGCGCGGCATCCGCGCGGTCGCCCCGGGGCGTCAGATCAACGTGGTGGGTCGCGTCATCGAGTCGTACGCCAAGCGGTTCGGCTACGGCGTGGTCCGCGACTTCACCGGCCACGGCATCGGCGAGGCCTTTCACAGCGGTCTCTACGTGCCGCACTACGACAGCCCGCGCCCCACGGACATCATGGAGCCGGGCATGACGTTCACGATCGAGCCGATGATCACCCTGGGCACCTACCAGTACGACATGTGGGACGACGGGTGGACGGTGGTCACCAAGGACCGGAAGTGGACGGCGCAGTTCGAACACACCATCGTGGTGACCGACGACGGCCACGAAATTTTGACCCTTCCATGACCGACACCCCAGCGGCGCTCCGCGAGGCGCACCACGCGGACGTCTCCGGCGGCTGGCTGCGCCCGGCCGTCTTCGGCGCGATGGACGGCCTGGTCACCAACATCGCCCTGATCGCCGGCGTCGGCGGCGGCGGGGTGTCGCCACACAGCATCGTGCTCACCGGCACCGCCGGCCTGGTCGCCGGTGCCATCTCGATGGGGCTCGGCGAGTACACGAGCGTGCGGTCCGCAAACGAGCAGGTCGCCGCCGAGGTGGCCAAGGAACGGCGGGAGTTGGAACGACACCCCGAGGCGGAGGCCCGGGAGTTGGCCGACGCCTGGGTGGCCCGGGGCCTGCCCCGGGACCTCGCCACCCAGGTCGCCGAGGCGGTGCGGCGCGACCCGGAGGAGGCGCTGCGGGTGCACGTCCGCGAGGAGTTGGGCGTCGACCCCGACGACCAGCCCAGCCCGTGGGCCGCGGCGATCTCGTCGTTCCTGTTCTTCTCGCTCGGTGCGCTGATCCCGCTGCTGACGTACCTGTTCGGTGCCACCGAGCTGTGGTTGGCGCTCGCCGTCGGCGGGCTCGGGCTGTTCGCCGCCGGTGCGGTGGTGGCCCGCTTCACCCGCCGGCCCTGGTGGACGAGCGGCCTCCGCCAACTGCTGCTCGGCGCCGCGGCGGCCGGCGCGACCTATCTGGTCGGCACACTGATCGGCGTCTCCGGCGGGCTGTGACACCGCTCAGGCGGTGAGCAGATCCTCGATGGTGCCGTCGACCGCACGACCACGGGCGGCCAACTCCTCGGCCTGCCGTGCCAGCACCACACTTACCTCCGTCATGTCCGCGCCGGCCAACCCGGTGCGCCGCACCGCGTCTCCCGGGTCACGGAAGTAGGTTCGGCTGAGCAGACCGGTCACCGTGGCCGCCGCCAGCCGGGCCTCCCCGAGCATCAGCAGAGCCTGATCGGTCTCGTACCACTCGGCGAGCCGGGCGGCCCGCGAATGCGCCGCACTGCCCCTGTACCACGCCTGCCGGGCCGCGGCGCTGAACTCCGCCGGCCGGGCCCGGGCCAGTCGACCCAGATGCTCGTCGCGCAGCGTCCGCAACCAGCCAGTCGGATCATGCAACGCCTGCGTGGTGACGTACCGGTCGGCGGTCAGCGGCCAGAGCGGCGAGAGCACCCGGGCCTGGGCCAGGTAGTCCTCGGCGGCCGCCACGGTCAGGTCGACGAGCACCCCGTCCACCCGTCGGGTCGCCGGCGGCGGCCCGGTGCCGGGTCGATAGGTGACCACGAGCATCCCCGCCTCGCCGTTCCCGCCGCCGTCGTCGTCACCGTGCGCCAGGGGGCCGTGCACCGCGATCGCGAGCGCATCCGCCGGGAACCGCCGCCGGACCGCCTCGGCGACCCGCTCCGCGACCGTCCACCGTCGATCGTCGAGGCCCCGGTCGACACCGGCCGGCTCACTCCTCGCGCTCACGGGCCGGCCTTTGTTCGCGGCTGCGGGGCTCGCAACCCCGGCTCACTCCTCGCGCTCACGGTGCCGCCTTTGTTCGCGGCTGCGGGGCTCGCAACCCCGGCTCACTCCTCGCGCTCACGGGACCACCTCGCCCTTGGTTACCGAGCGTCAGCCTAGCCAGCCGACGGCGAAGCGTCGGGCGCGCCGCGCCCGGTCGGGGCCAGCCGGAAGATGTGGATCTCCCGGCCACCGGCCCGCTGCACGTACGTGCGGTACGCGGGCCACTCGGTGACCAGCAGCTGCCACAACCGTTCCCGCTCGGCGCCGGAGGCCCGTTCGGCCCGCACCGCGACCCGCCGGCCCTTCACGTCCACCTCGGCGGCGGGGTCGGAGAGCAGGTTCATCGCCCAACCGGGGTGGTGGGTCTGCCCCCAGTTCGAGCCGATCACCACGTACGCGTCACCGTCCGGCACGTAGACGAGCGGGTTGCTGCGGGGCTTGCCGGAGCGGCGGCCGGTCGTGGTGATCACCAGGGACGGGATCAGGCCGAGCGCGACCACCCGCCCCCGGGTGAGCCGACCGACCACCCGATCGACCGGGACCAGCAGACGTGCGGCCGCGCCGAACCACCGATGATGGCCGACCCGACGGGTGATGTTTCCCAGCACTGACACGCCGATCAGTCTGCCGGCTGCCCGGCCCCGGCGGCACCCCTGCGCGGTCCCTTTCGGCCCGCCCGGCGGACCGATCAGTCCAGCCGCCGTTCGATCGGCAGCCGGGCCCGGGTGAACAGGCCGGCCCCGAGCATCGCCACCACCGGCACCAGGACCAGGACCCCGAGCGCGGGCCACGGCACCAGGAAGGGGTACGGGTCGGGCACCGGCCAGGCGCTCGCGTACTGCCGGTTCACCGAGACCAGCACGATCGCGGCGGTGCCGAGGCCGGCCACGATGCCGAGCACCGAACCGAGACCGGCGATGACCCCGGCCTGGCAGATCGCGAGCAGCCGGCGTACCGCCGGGGCCGCGCCGACGGCCGCGAGGGTGGTCAGTTCGGCGCGCCCCTCGGCGGCGGCGAGTGCGGTGGCGATCCCGGCCGCCCCCACCGTGATCAGCCCGGCCGCCGCCGCGAGCAGCAGGAGCAGCGGTGAGACGTCGCGCGGGGCGCCGCCGTACTCCACGCTCAGCGAGAACGTCCCGTAGGAGCGCAGCGCGGCGGCGAAACGCGCCTGTTGCTCCTCGTCGGGCGGGGTCGTGCTGCCCACCACCCAGCCGGCCGGTGACCAGCTCAGGTCGAGTTGTCGGGCCGCGTGGGTGGACAGCAACAGGCGGGTGAAGCCGGCCGCCTGGGGCAGCGCGTACCCCGGCAGGTCGCGGACGGTGGTCGACGCGTCCGGGTCCGCGTCTCCGCTGAAGACGCGGACGGTCACCAGGCCGTCGTGCAGGTAACGCGGGTCGGTCACCACCACGCCACCGGCATGCAGCACCGCCGTGGCGGCGGCGGTCGTCGCCGGGTCGGCGCCGGTGAGAAGTGGCAGCGCGAAGCCGTCGTCCACCCCGGGCTGGACGTAGCCGCCGTAGTAGTCCGTCGCGCGGACCTGACAGCGTGGGTCGGTCCGCGCCTGCTGGCGGTGTGCGGCGGGAAGGCGGTCACTGGGCTGCCACGGACAGGTCTGGCTCGGCGGGAGGACGGGGGCGACGTCGCAGTAACGGCCGCCCGTCGGGTCGCAGTTGGGCGCGTACACGGTCGCGACCGCGTCGACCCCCAACTGGTCCCGGGCCGCGTCGGCGACCTGCGCCAGGGTGGGCTGGCCGTCCGGCCGGTTCGCGTACACGAGCATGTGACCCGTCGGCAGCTCCGGCCGATAGGCGCGGGCGTCGCGATCGTGGTCGCTGGCCAGGTACGCGCCGAGGGCCACGCTGCTGGCGACGGCGGCCATCACGGCGCAGATCGCCGGTGCCGCGGCGGCCCGGTTGCGGCTGGCGTCGCGCAGGGCGATCCGTGGTGCCAACGGCAACACCCGGCCCAGGCGAGCCAGCGCCCCGAGCAGCGTGGGTGTGCAACACACCAGACCCAACTCGCCGAGGATCAGCCCGGTGAGGATCACCGCCGGGGAGGTCCGGGTGGCCCCGAACGCCGCCAGCCCCGCCCCGCCGACCGTCAGCGCGAGCCCGAGAGCCAGCCACCGGCCCTGGGTCTTCGCGGGGGTCCGTCGTCCGGCGAGCCCGGCGCTGACATCCTGCCGGGCGGCGGTCCAGGCCGGCGCCAGCGCGGCGAGCACCCCGGCCAGCACCGCGACGCCACCGAGCAGCACCAGCGCGCTCGGCCAGCAGCGGTAGCCGCCGAAGCGGGCGCTGAAGACGTACTGCTCCATCAGCGGTCGACAGGCGAACGCCGTGCCGACGCCGACGAGCAGACCGGCGGCGGCGCCGAGCACGCCAAGCACCACGCCGTCGGCGAGCACCACCCGGCGCAGTTGGGCGGCGTCGCCGCCCGCCACCGCGACCAGCGCCAGGTCCCGCCGACGGCGACGGACGCCGACGGCGAAGGCCGGCCCTACCAGCAGGACGACCTCCAGCAGCCCGAGGCCCGCGATGAGGACGCCGGTGCTCAGGTCGTTGGCGTCGCTCTGCCTGATCGCCCCGAACCACGTCCGGTCCGCTGTGGTCCCGGAGCCGGCCGGGTCGCGGGCGGTGATCACCACCCCCCGCTCGTTGAGCCGGGACACCAGCGCGTCGTCCACCGCTGCGGGCAGGTCCGCCAGCCAGATGCTGTCCGGCTCCGGGCCGGTCGCCGGCACGGCCCCCGGGTGCAGCGCCACGACCGGCCCGAGGTCGTCGGGGAACTCGACCACCCCCACCACGGTGTACGCCCTGCTGCCGTCGGCGGTGGCCACGGCATGACCGAGGCGCAGGCCCAGACGGCGCAGCGCCGCCGGACTGACCGCGACCTCACCGGCCTGCTGTGGCGCCCGGCCGGCCCGGAACCGCACCAGTCCGCGGGCCAGCGGGTCGGTCAGGTCCAGCGCCCGGCCGTTCACGACCTCGTCGCGGTGCGGGCCGCGCAGCGTCAACGGCACCCGGGGCCGCACTTCGGTGACCCGGCTGCCCGGCCCGAGCAGGGTGGTCATCTGGGCCGCGGTGACCCGTGCGGGGGCCCCGCCGTCCTGGGTGGACCAGCCCTCACCCCACTCGTCCTGCTCCACCGGGCTGCTGGCGATCCACTGCAACTCCGCGTCGGCCACCCCGAGTCGGCGGTCGACGCGTTCGCCCGGGGTCAGCTCGGCCATGTCGTAACTGGCGGCCAGGAAGGCAAGCGCCGCGACCGGCAGGGCGATCATCGCGAGCACCAGCGCGGTCCGCCCCCGGGAGCGGCGTGACTCCCGCCGGGCGATCCGCAGCGCGGCCCGCCAGGAGCCGGTCAGCTCGGCGAAGCGCCGGCGGCCGACCGGGGCGGGCGGTGCGACCGGCCGGGGCGTCGCGGTGTCGGCCCGAGCAGGGGCTCGTGGTGGCCGCCGGATGGTCACCGGTCGCTGCCGGCCAGCAACTGCTCCGCACTGCCCAACGGTGCCGTGGTGTCGACCATGACGCCGTCGCGGAGGAACACCACCCGGTCGGCCCAGCCGGCGTGCCGCGCCTCGTGGGTGACCAGCACCCCGGCGGCTCCCGCGTCGATCCGCCGGCGCAGCAGGTGCAGCACGGCCTCGCCGGTCTGCGAGTCCAGGGCCCCGGTGGGCTCGTCGGCGAGCACCAGCCGGCGCTCGCCCACGAGCGCGCGGGCGATGGCCACCCGCTGCTGCTGCCCGCCGGAGAGCTGGTCGGGGAAACGGTCGCCGAGCGCGGGTAGGCCCACCTCGGTGAGCGCGGCCCGGGCCAGCGCCCGGGCGCGGCGGCCACTGGTGCCGTCGAGTTCCAACGGGAGCGCCACGTTCTCCAGCGCGCTCAGACTGCCAAGCAGGTTGAGCTGCTGGAAGATGTAGCCGATCCGGCGGCGGCGTAGCTGGGCCAGCCCGCGACGGTCCAACACCCCCAGCGGTTGGCCCTCGACCCGGACCTCGCCGCGGGTCGGACGGTCCAGCCCGCCGGCCAGGGCCAGCAGGGTCGACTTCCCCGAGCCGGACGGCCCCATCACGGCGACCAGCTCGCCGGGCCGGACGACCAGGCTGACACCGCGCAGCGCGTGCACCGCGGCCGGTCCGCTCCCGTGGGTTCGGTGGACGGCGCGGAGGTCCAGCACCGCGTCGTCCGACCCGCTCACCGTCGTGCCTCCTCGCCGGCCCACCGGGCCGCGTCACCCGCCTCGGCGGAACCGGGGCGGGCGACGGGAGGTGCCGGGCCGCTGGGCTGGTGCCGAACCAGACTGGTCTCGCAGTGGTCCAGCCAGCGCACCTCGGCCTCGGCCTGGAACACCATCGAATCGAGTACGAGGCGCCAGGGCAGGTCCTCCGGCCGGTTGCTGCCGTACTTCAACCGGGTCAACTCCTGCAGGGCCCGCATCGTCGCGCTGCGTTGGGCCTGTACCACCGACCGGACGTCGACCCCGGGGGTGGTCAGCGCCAGCGCCAGCTTGATCGCCAGCTCGTCACGGGGCCGGTCGGTACGGCTGATCGGGGTGGCGAACCACAGCGCCAGGTCCGCCCGACCCGCGTCGGTGATCTCGTACGGGCGCTGCCCGGCCTCGCTCTCCGGCAGCGGGCGCACCAGACCGTCCCGTTCCAACCGGGACAGCGTGGTGTAGACCTGCCCGATGTTCAGCGGCCAGGTCGAGCCGGTCGACTCCTCGAAAGCGGCGCGCAGCTGGTAGCCGTACATCTGGCCGCGTTCGAGCAGGGCGAGCAACCCGTGACGGATGGACATGGCATCGGAGTATGCATACCTGGTATGCGTACCGCAACCGGAGCGGGTCGGCTCAGCTCGGACGACCGGGAAACGGGACGGTCAGCGGGGTCTGCCCAGCGGTCTTGCGCCAGCGGGTGGCCCGCACGGCGTACTCGACGAGGGCGGCCAACGCCAGGTCCCGCTCGGCGCCGGTGGTGGACGCGAGCGCGGCCCGCCAGTGCGCGGCCGTGCGCTCCTCCACCTCGGCGGCGAGCCGCAGCGCGCTCGTCCGGTCGGTGACCGGGAACGGCAGGGCGTACCCGGCGCGGTCCGGCGGGACGACGCCGCCGGTCGCGGTGAGCTGCACCACCAGCGCGTCACGCCGGCGGCGGTGGGCGGCCTCGGCCTGGCGGGCGGCGTCCCGCGTCGCGCCGTTGAGCCGGACGCCGATCCGTCCGTAGGCGTAGATGGCCGCGTACTCGGCGGACAGGGCGGAGGCGAGCGCCTCCCCGGCGGACGGCTGCCTCACTTCAGTGCCTCCTGGTGAGTGGCCCGGGCGGCGACGATCGACCCGAGCAGCGCCGCCCGTTCGGCGGGCGCTGCGGCGCAGGCGGTGGTGGCGGACCGCTGGGCGGTCTTCTCCAGCGCCCGCAGGGCGGCGCGCGCGCCGGACGGGTCCGCCGCCGGGGCGGTGGTCGGGGCGGTGCTGGCCGCCGACGGCAGGGTCACACCGATCACCCGGGCCAGCTCGGTGGCGTGCGCGGTGTGCGTCTCGGCGATCGGGTTGAGCCGGTCGGCCAACTCGGGATAGGCGGTCGCGGTCGCCCGGTACGCGGCGGCCAGCGCCAGTGCCTCGTCCACCATCGGCCGCAGCGGGTCGGGCGGAAGGGCTGACGTGTCGTCGCGGTCGAAAAGATCACAGCCGGTCAGCGGCGTCACGGCGCCGCCGAGCACCAGCAGCACCCCGTAACTCAGGAGCTTTCGCCTGGAATGTCCGGATGCTCGGTCGTACTGTGTCGTTCTGCCGGTCCCCACCGGCCAAGTCAACACCATGCGCGCCGGTCCGGGGGTCAGCGGCGTCGGTGCGCCGCCCGGTCCGCCGCCGGGTAGGCGCGTTACGCTCTGCGCACCACCGGCGTGTCCACTCCGGTGGCGTGCCGGCATGGCGGGACGACCGGACCCGTCGACCAGGGAGAGGGTGCGGAGATGACGCAGCGTGGCCGTGCCACCAGGCCGACGGGTCGACCCCGCGACGCCGCGGGTCCCCGCGGCGGTGACCTCGCCGCGCGGCGGGCCCGACTGCGGGCCGTGATCGAGCCGGTGGTCAACGACGCCGGCTACGACCTGGAGGACCTGTCGGTCTCCCGGGCCGGCCGCCGGCACGTGGTGCGGGTGATGGTGGACACCGACGGCGGGATCGACCTGGACGCCGTCGCCGACGTCTCCCGCGCGGTCTCGGCCGCGCTGGACGCCGCGGAGGAGACCGGTGGTGACATCGTCGCCGGCGAGTACCAGCTCGAGGTCAGCTCTCCCGGTGTCGACCGGCCGCTCACCCTGCCCCGGCACTGGCGTCGCAACGTGGGCCGACTGGTCAAGGTGACCGTCCGGGGCGCGGCCGCGCTGCCCGGCCAGCGCGGCGAACAGCCCGCCGGTGACCGCCAGTTGACCGGCCGGGTGGTCGCGGTCGACGACGAGAGCGTGCACCTGGAGACCGACGGCGGTCGCGCCACCTGGACGTACGCCCAGCTGGGCCCCGGCCGCGTGCAGGTCGAGTTCACCCGGCTCGCCGAACTCGGTGAGCCGGAGGACGAGTTCGACGACGCGGACGATTCCGACGAGATCGACGATTCAGACGACATCGACGACGAAGATGATGTGGAGGACGAGGAGAGGTGAACATCGACCTCGCGGCGCTGCGCGCACTCGAGCGCGAGCGGGAGATCCCGTTCGACACGATCCTCGCGGCGATCGAGACCGCGTTGCTGACCGCCTACCGGCACACCGACGGGGCCGAGCCGCACGCCCGGGTGGAGATCGACCGCAGGTCGGGCGCCGCCCTGGTGTACGCGCAGGAGATGGACGCCGACGGCAGCCTGGTGCGGGAGTGGGACGACACCCCGCACGACTTCGGTCGGATCGCCGCCATGACCGCCAAGCAGGTGATCCTCCAGCGCTTGCGGGAGGCCACCGACGAGGTGCACTTCGGTGAGTACGTGGGCCGCGAGGGTGACCTGGTCACCGGCGTGGTGCAGGCGCACGAGACGCGCACCGAGAAGGGCATCGTCAGCGTCGACCTGGGCAAGCTGGAGGGCGTGCTGCCGCAGTCCGAGCAGGTGCCCGGTGAGCGGTACGCGCACGGTGAGCGGGTCCGTTGTGTCGTGGTGCACGTGGCCAAGGGCATGCGCGGGCCGCAGATCACCCTGTCCCGGTCGCATCCGGCCCTGGTCAAGAAGCTCTTCGCCCTGGAGGTGCCGGAGATCGCCGACGGCACCGTGGAGATCGGCGCGATCGCCCGTGAGGCGGGCCATCGCACGAAGATCGCCGTCCGCTCCACCACCCCCGGGGTGAACGCCAAGGGCGCCTGCATCGGCCCGATGGGTCAGCGGGTCCGTGCCGTGATGAGCGAGCTGCACGGTGAGAAGATCGACATTATCGACTGGTCGGACGACCCGGCCACCTTCGTCGGCAACGCGTTGTCGCCGGCGAAGGCGCTGCGGGTCGAGGTGGTCGACCTGGCCGGCCGGGCCGCCCGGGTGACAGTTCCCGACTTCCAGCTCTCGCTCGCGATCGGTCGGGAGGGGCAGAATGCCCGACTAGCGGCCCGATTGACCGGTTGGCGGATCGACATCCGCTCCGACGCGGAGCAGACCGCGCCGGCCGCGCGTGGGGTGACTGATCACGTGCGGGAGCCGGGCGGCGCGATCTCGGGCAGCTAGGGGTAGACTTCTTCCAGTGGTACGACGCACAACGCCGGAACGCACCTGTGTGGGTTGTCGGCAACGTGCGCCGGCCAGCGAATTGCTGCGGATCGTCGCGGTCAGGGACGAGGCTGGTCACAGCCTCCGGCCTGATCCGCTCCGCAGGCTGCCGGGTCGGGGAGCGAACATGCACCCGGATCCGGCCTGCTTCGCGCTGGCGGTGCGGCGCCGCGCCTTCGGGCGTGCGCTGCGCAACACCGAGGTCCTCGATCACGGTGTGCTGGCAGAGCACGTCGATGCGCCAACCACTACGTCCGGTCAGCCCGACCGGGCGAGGGTCGCTAGCAGGGTAGGACGACCGACATGAGCACACGATGAAGTCCCTGAAATGACCAGGCTTCAAGTGCACGAGTGAGGTCGCTGCGGGTGCTGCCCGCACGACCTCGGAGTGAGGAGTGCAGTGGCAGGCAAGGCCCGCGTACACGAGCTTGCAAAAGAGCTCGGGGTCGAGAGTAAGACCGTTCTCGCCAAGCTGAAGGAAATGGGCGAGTTCGTGAAGTCCGCGTCCAGCACCGTCGAGGCGCCCGTCGCCCGGCGGCTGCGTAACGCATTCGTCGCGTCCGCCGGTGCCCCGGCTCCGGCCGCCGCCCCGTCGGCGCCCGCGTCGACGCCGGCTTCCAACCCGACCCCGACACCAACCCCGACCCCGGGTGCGCCCCGGGTCTCGGCCAAGCCGATGCCGCCCCGGCGGCCGGCCGCGCCGACACCCGGTCCGAAGCCCAAGGGTCCGGTGCCCGCCGCGCCGCAGTCGGCGACCCCGGTCGCCAAGCCGGCGAGTGCCCACGACATCGAGGTGGCGGCCGCGGAGGCGCGTGCCGCCGCGCTGAAGGCTGAGCAGGAGGCCGCGGTCAAGGCCGCCCAGGCCGCCCGCCAGCAGCAGCGGGACAACCCCGTCCGCCGGGAGCCTCCGGCGGAGGGTGGCAACCGTCCCGGCCCTCGGCCGGGTCCGGCTGCGATGCCGCCCCGTCCCGGTTCGCCGGCAGCTCGCCCGAGCGCGCCGGCTCCCGGCCCGGGTGCCCGCCCCGGCGGTCGTCCGCCGGCGCGTGGTGCCGGCAACAACCCGTTCGGCATCCAGGGCGGCCAGCAGCAGCGGCCCCCGGCCGCCGGTGCGGGTGGCCCCCGGCCCAACACCCCGGCGGGCATGCCGCCGCGGCCGAGCCCGAACTCCATGCCGCCGCGGCCCAGCCCGGCGTCCATGCCGAGCCAGCGCCCGGCTGCCGGTCGTCCCGGCCCCGGTGGCGCTGGTCGCCCCGGTGGCGGCGCTGGTCGTCCCGGTGGCGGCGGCGGTGGTTTCCGTGGCGGTCCCGGCGGTGGCGCCGGTGGCGGTGGCGGTTACCGCGGCGGCCCCGGTGGCGGCGCGGGTGCCGGCGGTGGCGGTGGCTACCGTGGCGGTCCCGGCGGCGGTGGCGGTGCTCCCGGTGGCGGTTTCCGTCCGGGTGGTCCGGCCGGTGGCGGCGGTCGTCCGGGTGCGGGCGGTCGTGGCCGTGGCGGCGGCGCCGCGGGTGCCTTCGGGCGTCCGGGTGGTCGGCCGACCCGCGGTCGCAAGTCCAAGAAGCAGCGCAGACAGGAGTTCGACAACCTGTCGGCTCCGACCATGAGCTCGGGTGCTCCCCGGGGTCAGGGTCAGGTCGTCCGGCTCTCCCGTGGCGCCTCGCTGTCGGACTTCGCCGACAAGATCAACGCCAACCCGGGTTCGCTGGTCCAGGAGATGTTCAACCTGGGCGAGATGGTCACCGCGACCCAGTCCTGCTCCGACGACACCCTTCAGCTGCTGGGTGAGCACCTGGGCTTCGACATCCAGATCGTCAGCCCGGAGGACGAGGACCGCGAGCTGCTCGCGCAGTTCAACATCGACCTCGACGCGGAGGTGGCCGAGGAGCGTCTGGTCAGCCGTGCGCCGGTCGTGACCGTCATGGGTCACGTCGACCACGGTAAGACCAAGCTGCTCGACGCCATCCGTAAGGCGAACGTCGTGGCCGGTGAGGCGGGTGGCATCACCCAGCACATCGGTGCGTACCAGGTGCACGTTCCGCACGATGGTGTGGACCGCGCGGTGACCTTCATCGACACCCCGGGTCACGAGGCGTTCACCGCCATGCGTGCTCGTGGTGCCCAGGTGACGGACATCGTGATCCTGGTCGTCGCGGCCGACGACGGCGTGATGCCGCAGACCATCGAGGCGTTGAACCACGCCAAGGCGGCCGACGTGCCGATCGTGGTCGCGGTCAACAAGGTCGACAAGCCGGACGCCAACCCGGACAAGGTCCGCCAGCAGCTGACCGAGTACGGGCTGGTCGCCGAGGAGTACGGCGGCGAGACCATGTTCGTCAACGTGGCAGCCAAGCCGGGCATCGGCATCGAGGAGCTGCTCGAGGCTGTCCTGCTGACCGCCGACGCGTCGCTGGAGCTGACCGCTCCGATCGACGGGCCGGCGCAGGGTGTGGCCATCGAGGCGCACCTGGACAAGGGCCGCGGTGCGGTGGCGACGGTGCTGGTGCAGAAGGGCACCCTGCGGGCGGGCGACTCGATCGTCGCCGGTGGGGCGCACGGCCGGGTCCGGGCCATGCTCGACGAGAACGGCAACCAGCTCTCCGAGGCTGGGCCGGCGCGTCCGGTCATGGTCCTGGGTCTGACCGCGCCGCCCGGTGCGGGTGACACGTTCCTCGCCGCGGCGGATGACCGCACGGTGCGGCAGATCGCCGAGCAGCGACAGGCACGGCGGCGGGCGGCGGCATTCGCCAACTCCCGTGGTCGGGCCACCCTCGAGACGCTCATGGAGCAGCTCAAGGAGGGCGAGAAGACCTCGCTCAACCTCATCCTCAAGGGCGATGTCTCCGGTTCGGTGGAGGCCCTGGAGGACGCGCTGTTCAACCTCGACATCCCCGAGGAGGTCCAGCTCAAGGTCCTCGACCGGGGCGTCGGCGCGATCACCGAGAGCAACGTCATGCTCGCGAGCGCCTCGTCCGAGCCGGTCACGATCATCGGCTTCAACGTGCGGGCCTCCAACAAGGTTCGCGAGATGGCCGACCGCGAGGGCGTGGAGATCCGGTACTACACCGTCATCTACCAGGCCATCGAGGAGATCGAGGCAGCGCTCAAGGGCCTGCTCAAGCCGGAGTACGAGGAGGCCGAGCTGGGCAGCGCGGAGATCCGCGACGTGTTCCGCTCGTCCAAGATCGGCAACATCTCCGGTTGCATCGTCCGGTCGGGCATCATCCGACGCAACGCGAAGGCTCGACTGCTTCGGGACGGGACGGTCGTGGCGGACAACCTCACGATCACCTCGCTCAAGCGGTTCAAGGACGACGCCACCGAGGTCCGCGAGGGCTTCGAGTGCGGTCTGACCCTGGGTGGTTACAACAACGTCCAGGTCGGCGACGTCATCGAGACCTTCGAGATGCGGGAGAAGGTTCGCGCCTGATCCGGCAGTGACACGCTGATCAAGGGGTTTACGCCGACCGGCGTAAACCCCTTGATCATGCGGGGTGGGTTGCCGGTATCGTCCGGGGCGATGTTCACCGGAACCGCGGTCTTCGACCTGCTGCTGCCAGGCGACTCCAGGTCGCTCAAAGCCAAGAGATCATATGTACGGCCGATCGTTGCGGCGCTGCGCCGCTTCGAGGTCTCGGCCGCCGAGGTGGGTGCGCTCGACCTGCACGGTCGAGCGCAGCTGGCGGTGGCCGTGGTGGCCGCCGAGACGGCGCACGTCCGCGAGGTGCTCGACTCCTGTGAGCGCCTGGTGGCCGGCCGCCCCGAGGTCGAGTTGCTGTCGGTCCGACGCCGGCTCTACGGCGTGGACGACGACTGACCAGGGTGCCGGCTGTGCCGGGCGACCGGAGCGGCCGCGAAGGTAGTGTTCGAGATGTTGGCCGGTCGGCCGGCGCCCCACGGGCCGCCGGGTCGACCGGGAGCAGGACGCCGTGGAGGTGGCGAGATGTCTGATCCGGCCAAGGTACGCCGGCACGCGGAACGGGTGCGTGAGCTGGTCGCGTCGGTGGTGCGGAGCCAGATCAAGGACCCGCGGCTCGGGATGATCACCATCACCGATGCCCGGATCACCGCTGACCTGCGTGACGCGACGGTGTTCTACACGGTGCTCGGTGACTCGGTGGCCCAGGCGGACACCGCCGCGGCGCTGGAGAGCGCCAAGGGGATGCTGCGCAGCACGGTCGGCAAGGCGCTCGGTCTGCGTCACTCGCCGACCCTCACGTTCGTCCTCGACGACGTGCAGGACCAGGTCAAGCACATCGACGACCTGCTCGCCGCGGCGCGCAACGCGGACGCCGAGGTGCAGCGGCTCGCCGCCCAGGCGAAGTACGCGGGCGAGGCCCAGCCGTACCGGGTGGACGACGACGAGGACGACGAGACGGACGAGGCCGACGAGGCCACCGACGTCAAGGAGACTCCGCGGGGTGGGGACACGCGGTGACGAGCACCGCCAGCGCCCCACGTGCCGGGGCAGCCGGGCTCGGTCCCGCCGAGGCGGACTGGGCCGCGGCCGAGGCGTTGGTGCGGGATCTCCCGCCGACCGGCCGGGTGCTGTTGATCTGCCACGTCAACCCGGACGGCGACGCGCTGGGCAGCATGCTCGGCTTCGGGCTGGGCCTGCGGCAGCTCGGCGTACGCGACCTGCAGGCGACCTTTCCCGGGCCGCCGGAGGTTCCGGAGCCGTTCCGTGGGCTGCCCGGGTTGGATCTCCTGGTGCCTGAGGACGCCGCCGATCCGGCGCCCGATCTGGTGATCTGTTTCGACGCGGCGAGCGAGTCGCGGCTCGGCGGTCTGGCCGGGCGGTTGTCGTCGGCGGGGGCGGCGCTGGTGCTCGACCACCACGCCTCCAACCCCGGTTTCGGCACGGTCAACCTCGTCGAGCCGGGCGCGGCGGCCACGTCGGTGGTGGCCGAGAAGCTGCTGGGCCGGCTCGGCGTGGTGGTGGACCGGGCGATCGCCGAGTGCCTCTACACGGCGCTGACCACTGACACCGGCTCGTTCCGGTTCGAGGCGACCACTCCGGCGGTGCACCAGATGGCCGCCCGGTTGCTGGCGACCGGCATCTCGCCCGGGGACATCTCCCGGCGGGTCTTCGACACCAGGCCCTTCGGTGCGGTCCGCCTCTTCGGTGAGGTGCTGGGCCGGGCCGAGTTGGAGCCGGCCGCTGCCGGGGGCCGGGGGTTCGTCTGGACCTTCGCGACGCTTGACGACCTGGCTCGGCACGACCAGCGGCCGTACGTGCTGGAGGCGTTGATCGACTCGGTGCGCTGCACCGCCGAGGCGGACGTGAGCTGTGTGGTGAAGCAGACCAAGCCCGCCGAGTGGGCGGTGTCGATGCGCAGCAAGGGCGCGGTGGACGTCAGTCGGGTCGCGGTCGCGCTCGGCGGTGGTGGGCACACGTTCGCGGCCGGGTTCACCGGTCGCGGCACCGTCGAGCAGGTGGTCGAGTCGATCCGCCGGCAGTTGGACGACGCGCTGATCGGCTGACGCCTCCCACGGCGGCCAACGAGTGGTCGGTCCGGAAGATCAGGGTCAGCTCCGGGGAGTGTTGGTCTTCCCGCGCTGCGTGATACCGGGAAGAATCGCGGGATGGAGCAGCCGCACGACCTCACCGTGGACGCCCCCCGCGCCTGGGACCGGCCCGCCGTCTCCGTTCCCGTCCTCGTCTGCCTGTCGCTCGTCGGCGGCCGGTTCGCGTCCTTCTCGACCGAGGCGAATCTGTTCACCCTCGGCACGGGTGGGGTGCTGATCTGGCTCGGTCTGAGCAACCGGGTGCCCCGCCGGCCCGCGCCGCGCCGGCTGGGTGCTGGGGCGGCCTGGTGGGCGGTGCCGGTGGTGGTCTTCGGCGTCTTCGAGGGCGCGACCTTCGTGCTGGCTGCCGGCGACGACTTCCCCACCTTCTCCCGCCTCGCCGACCCTCTCCTGGAGGACCACCTGACCCGGTCGGCGGTCTGGTTCGCCTGGTTGGGCGCGTTCTGGGGGCTGGTGCGGCGATGATGCGAGCGCTCGCGATCGGCGGCTTCCTGACCGCACTGGTCCTCTTCGCGGTGGTCGAGTGGATGGCCCGGCGGGAGGGGTCCCGCATCCCCACCCTGGGCGAGGTCTGCGCGTACGTGATGCGCTACGAGGTCGGTTCGGTGCCGGTGGGCCGGATCGGTCTGTTCGGGTTCTGGTGGTGGCTGGGCTGGCACTTCCTGGCCCGCTGAGCCGGGTTGTCGACTGTCCAGATGGCGGGAACCCTGAGCAGCATGTGGACCTGAACGATAACTTGGGAGAAGGCCGGTGCCGCCTGGCGGTGCAGGTCATGGGCGGTGGTGCCACACCCCGCGCTGCCTCCCACCAGGGTCGGATCGACCCGGGCTCACGCTGCCCAGTCGGCTGCTCCGGTAACCCCGGACCGCCGTGGGGCGCTCAGCACGACCGCCCGTGAGGCGTCGCCGCGTGTCGGCGGCTCCCGCCCTGGAAGAGGAGCGCCACCATGCCGAACAAGCCCAAGCCCGAGACCACCACCGACGACGCCCGCGAGCAGGCCCGCCGTGCGCTGCAGACGTCGATGGACACCCGCCAGTGATCCGACCCGTCCGACGCTGATCCCTCAGGTCGGGGCTGTGACTACCTGCTGGCAGGCACCGCGCGGGGCCGGGGCGAGCCTGAGCGCCGCCGCGGACGGGACGTGTCGACCAGGGTAAGCAGTCTGCAGGATTGCGATCCTTACCGCAGCCGTGCCAGGATCGGCGGCGATGAGCCACACCGCCACCGTCCACCGACCCGCCTCGCCCCGGCGGATCGCCGCGCTCGCCCTGCCGGCCCTCGTGGTGCTCGCCGCGGAGCCGCTCTACGTGCTCGTCGACACCGCAGTGGTCGGTCACCTCGGCCGGGTGCCGCTCGCCGCGCTCGCCGTCGGTGGCACGGTCATGACGCTCACCGCCTGGGTTGGCACCGTCGTCGCCTACGGCACCACCGGGCGCGCGGCCCGCCGCTTCGGCGCGGGTGACCGGGCGGCCGCGGTCGCCGAGGGCGTCCAGTCGTCCTGGTTGGCGTTCGGTGTCGGTCTGCTGATCGCGATCGGCATGCAGGTCGGCGGTGACGCGCTCGCCCGTACCCTCGCCGGCGGTGGTGGCGAGGTGGCCGACGCCGCCGCGCGGTGGCTGCGGATCGCGGCCCTCGGCGCTCCCGGCCTGCTGCTCGCCGCCGCCGGCAACGGCTGGCTGCGCGGCGTGCAGGACACTCGCCGCCCGTTGTTCTTCGTGCTCGGCCCCAACCTGCTCTCCGCGCTGCTCTGCCCGCTGCTGGTCTACCCCGGCGGGCTGGGTCTGGTCGGCTCGGCGGTGGCGAACGTCGTCGCGCAGACGCTCTGCGGGGTGCTCTTCGCCGCCGCTCTGGTCGGTGAGCGGGTGTCGCTGCGGCCCCAGCCCCGGGTGATCCGCCAACAACTGGTGCTCAGCCGGGACCTGCTGATCCGGGGGGTGGCGTTCCAGGCCAGCTTCCTGTCCGCGACCGCTGTCGCCGCCCGGTTCGGCGCCGCCGCCGTCGGGGCCCACCAGATCGCCCTGCAACTCTGGTTCTTCACCGCGCTGGTGCTCGACGCCCTCGCCATCGCCGCGCAGTCCCTTGTCGGTGCCGCGCTCGGCGCCGGCGACGACACGGCGGCGCGCGCGCTCGCCCGCCGGATCGGGCTGCTCGGCGGCGTCTGCGGCGTGGGCTTCGCGCTTGTCGTGGCCGCCGGCGCCGGCGTCGTGCCGTCGTGGTTCAGCTCCGATCCGGGGGTACGCGAGCAGGCCCTCGTCGCGTGGCCGTGGTTCGTCGTCATGCTGCCGCTGGCCGGGGTGGTCTTCGCCCTCGACGGCGTGCTGATCGGCGCGGGCGACGTGCGTTACCTGCGCAACCTCACCATCGTGGCGGCGCTCGGCGGCTTCCTGCCGGCCATCTGGCTGGCGTACGCGCTCGACCTCGGGCTGGGCGGCATCTGGGCCGGGCTCACCCTCTTCGTGGTGATCCGGCTGGTCGCCCTGCTGCTGCGACTGCGCAACGGCAGGTGGGCGGTGACCGGCGCGGTCCGCTGAGGTTTCCCACTGACGCCGCCGGTCGTCCGGGTCACCCGGGGCCCGCCCACGCACCGCCGGGTGGGTGCCATCTGGCAGGCTTGGCCGACGTGAGCACCGATGGTCTGATCGTGGTCGACAAGCCCGGCGGCATGACGTCGCACGACGTGGTGGCGCGGATCCGCCGACTGGCGAAGACCCGCCGGGTCGGGCACGGCGGCACCCTCGACCCGATGGCGACAGGCGTGCTGGTGATCGGTGTCGGCCGGGCCACCCGGCTGTTGACCTACGTGATCGGGGCCGGCAAGAGCTACACCGGCACCATTCGGCTCGGCCAGAGCACCGTCACCGACGACGCCGAGGGCGACGTGATCGCCACCACGCCCGCCGGCCAGGTCGCCGACGACGCGATCCGGTCCGCGCTCGCCGGGCTGAGCGGCGAGGTCGACCAGGTGCCGAGCGCGGTCAGCGCCATCAAGATCGACGGGCAGCGGGCGTACAAGCGGGTCCGCGACGGGGAGAGCGTCGAGCTGCCCGCGCGGCGGGTCACCATCTCCCGATTGGCCGTGCTGGCAATTCGCCGCACCGAGCCGGACGTGGTGGACGTGGACGTGGACGTGACCTGCTCCTCCGGCACGTACATCCGGGCCATCGCCCGGGACGCGGGCCTGGCGCTCGGCGTCGGCGGGCACCTCACGGCGCTGCGGCGCACCGCGGTGGGCGGCTTCACCCTCGCCGAGGCGGCGACCCTCGACGAGTTGGAACAGCGCGCCCCGGACGTGGTCAACCTGCCACTGGACGCGGCGGCCGACCGGTTCTTCGCGCGCCGGGAGGCCACGCCCGACGAGGCCCGGGTGCTCGCCCACGGCGGACCACTGGACCCGGCCGGCCTCACCGGGCCGTACGCCGTCTTCGGGCCGGCCGGCGGCCTGATCGCTATCGTCAGCGAGCGGGACGGGCGGGCTCGGGCGGAGATCGTGCTCGCACCCGCCTGACAGCGAGGCGCAGGTCCGCCGGCCCGCAGCCGGCGGTGTCGACCCGCCGGCCGGCGGGACAGCAGAGAGGAACGGCATGCAGCGGTGGCGGGGCTACGACGCGGCGCCCGGCGGGTGGGGACGCTCGGTGGTCACCATCGGCGTCTTCGACGGCGTGCACAAGGGGCACCAGGCGACGATCGGGCACGCCGTCGCCCGGGCCCGCGAACTGGGCGTGCAGTCGGTGGTGGTCACCTTCGACCCGCACCCGGCCGAGGTGGTCCGGCCCGGTTCGCACCCCGCGGTGCTCACCGAGCCGGCCCGTAAGGCCGAGCTGATCGAGGCGCTCGGCGTGGACGTGCTCTGTGTGGTGCCGTTCACTCCGGAGTTCTCCCGGCTGCCGGCCGAACAGTTCGTACACGACGTCCTGGTCGAGCACCTGCACGCGGCGTTGGTGGTGGTCGGCGGCAACTTCCGCTTCGGGCACCGGGCCGCCGGCGACGTGGCGCTGCTGGAGCGGCTGGGGCAGACGTTCGGCTTCGGCGTGGAAGGCGCGCCGTTGGTCGCCGAGGACGGCACGGTGTTCTCCTCCACCTACATCCGGTCCTGCGTCGACGCGGGCGACGTCGGCGCGGCGGCCGCCGCGCTGGGCCGCCCACACCGGGTGGAGGGCGTCGTGGTCCGTGGCGACCAGCGGGGCCGGGAGCTGGGTTTCCCGACCGCCAACCTGCTCTGCCACCGCTATGCGGCGGTGCCCGCCGACGGCGTGTACGCGGCCCGGCTGATCCGCCGCGGCGAGCGTGAGCCGCTGCTCGCGGCGGTGTCCGTCGGCACCAATCCGACCTTCTCCGGCCGGGAGCGGCGGGTGGAGGCGTACGCGCTGGACTTCTCCGGCGACCTCTACGGCGAGCGGCTGGCCCTGGACTTCGTGGCGCATCTGCGTGGTCAGATCCGGTACGACTCGATCGAGCCATTGATCGCCCAGATGAACCTGGACGTCGAGCGCACCCGGCGCGCGCTGGCCTGACCTGCACCAGTCGACGAGACGCCACCGAGGCCCTTCGCCGGGTGTTACCGGCGAGTGCTGGTAGTCTTGCCGGGACGTCGGGTGACCGGCGTGGGGCCTCGCGTGCCTGCTCGACGCCGCGGGTGCGAGGAACCGGTCCGTTCCCGGTCCACCGGGACGACGGACACCCACTTGATCAACCCACCGAAACAGGGAGAACATGGCGCTCGATCAAGAAGCCAAGGCCAGCATCCGCGCGGAGTACGCGACCGCCGAGGGCGACACCGGTTCGCCGGAGGTCCAGGTCGCGGTCCTCACCAAGCGCATCGCTGAGCTGACCGAGCACCTGAAGGTGCACAAGCACGACCACCACAGCCGCCGTGGGCTGCTGCTGCTGGTCGGCCGTCGCCGTCGGCTGCTCAACTACGTCCAGAAGAAGGACATTGCCCGCTACCGGTCGCTCATCGAGCGGCTCGGCCTGCGCCGGTGACGTGACGGGGGAGCGGCCGGACGGCCGCTCCCCCGTACCGCGTCCCACCTGAAGAAACACGGGCCGCGCGACCACCCGAGAGGGAGCCGGTCAGCGTACCGGTCTCCGGTAGTGGCCCCCGGGAACCCGGCATCATGCCGGCACCCGGGCGCTTCGATCGAAGACCGGCCGGCTGAGCAGCTCCCCGATGTCGTGGGCCCACGACGCGAAGGAGCACGACAGCACATGACCGAGACCAAACTCGGCACCGAATCCCGCACCGCCGTGATCGACAACGGGTCCTTCGGCACCCGCGAGATCACCTTCTCCACCGGCCGGCTGGCTCGCCAGGCCGCCGGGTCCGTCATCGCCCAGCTGGGCGAGACGGTCGTCCTCTCCGCCACGACCGCCGGTAAGCACCCGAAGGAGCAGTTCGACTTCTTCCCGCTGACCGTCGACGTCGAGGAGCGGATGTACGCCGCGGGCCGCATCCCCGGCTCGTTCTTCCGCCGCGAGGGTCGGCCCAGCGAGGACGCGATCCTCACCTGCCGGCTGATCGACCGGCCGCTGCGCCCGTCCTTCGTCAAGGGCCTGCGCAACGAGGTCCAGGTCGTCGAGACCATCCTCGCGCTCGACCCGCAGCACCCGTACGACGTCGTGGCGATCAACGCCGCCTCGATGTCAACCAAGCTGTCCGGCCTGCCGTTCTCCGGCCCGATCGGTGCGACCCGCGTCGCCCACATCGACGGCCAGTGGGTCGCCTTCCCGACCCTGGAGGAGCTGGCCCGGGCCACCTTCGACATGGTCGTGGCCGGCCGCACGCTCGAGGACGGCGACGTCGCGATCATGATGGTCGAGGCCGAGGCCACCCCGAACGCCGTCGCCCTGATCTCGGCCGGTGCCACCGCCCCGACCGAGGAGGTCGTCGCCAGCGGCCTGGAGGCCGCCAAGCCGGCGATCCGCGAGCTGTGCCGCGCGCAGAGCGAGCTGGCCGAGGTCGCCGCCAAGCCGGTCACCGAGTTCCCGGTCTTCCTGGACTACCAGGACGACGTCTACGACGCCGTCGCCGAGTTCGCTCGCGGTGACGTGGCCGAGGCGATCACCATCGCCGGCAAGGCCGACCGCGAGGAAGCCCTGGACCGTGTCAAGGCCCGGGTCGCCGAGGAGCTGGGCGCCCGGTTCGAGGGTCGGGAGAAGGAGCTCAGCGCTGCCTTCCGGTCGCTGACCAAGTCCGAGGTGCGCAACCGCGTGCTGCGCGAGCAGGTCCGCATGGACGGGCGTGGCCCGCGCGACATCCGGGCGCTGACCGCCGAGGTCGGCGTGCTGCCCCGGGTGCACGGTTCGGCGCTGTTCGAGCGGGGCGAGACCCAGATCCTGGGCGTCACCACGCTGAACATGCTCCGTATGGAGCAGATGGTGGACACGCTGTCCCCCGAGAACCGCAAGCGCTACATGCACAACTACAACTTCCCGCCGTACTCGACCGGTGAGACCGGCCGGGTCGGGTCGCCGAAGCGTCGCGAGATCGGCCACGGCGCTCTCGCCGAGCGCGCGCTGATCCCGGTGCTGCCGTCGCGCGAGGAGTTCCCGTACGCCATCCGGCAGGTGTCCGAGGCGCTCGGCTCCAACGGCTCCACCTCGATGGGTTCGGTCTGCGCCTCGACGCTCGGCCTGCTCTCCGCGGGTGTGCCGCTGAAGGCGCCGGTCGCCGGCATCGCGATGGGCCTCATCTCCGACGAGGTGGACGGCAAGACCCAGTACGTGACGCTGACCGACATCCTCGGTGCCGAGGACGCGTTCGGTGACATGGACTTCAAGGTCGCCGGCACCCCGGAGTTCGTCACCGCGCTCCAGCTCGACACCAAGCTCAACGGCATCCCGTCGGACGTGCTGGCCGCCGCGTTGCAGCAGGCCAACGAGGCCCGGCAGGTCATCCTCGGTGTGATGAAGGCGGCGATCGAGGCTCCGGCCGAGATGTCCGACTACGCGCCGCGGGTCACCACCGTCAAGATCCCGGTGGACAAGATCGGCATGGTGATCGGCCCGAAGGGGCAGACCATCAACGCGATCCAGGACGAGACCGGCGCCGAGATCTCCATCGAGGACGACGGCACGATCTACGTCGGCGCCACCAACGGCCCGTCGGCCCAGGCGGCCGTCGACCGGATCAACGGCATCGCCAACCCGACGCTGCCGAAGCAGGGCGAGCGGTTCCTCGGCACGGTGGTCAAGACCGCCGCGTTCGGCGCGTTCATCTCGCTCCTGCCGGGCCGCGACGGCCTGCTGCACATCTCCAAGGTGGGCGACGGCAAGCGGGTCGAGCGGGTCGAGGACTTCCTCAACGTCGGCGACCGGGTCGAGGTCGAGATCGCGGACATCGACGCCCGCGGCAAGATCTACCTCGACAAGGTCCGCCCGGAGGGCACCGAGGCTCCGGCCGCCGGTGAGGCCGCCGCTGGCGACCGGCCGGCTGGTCGGGACCGGGGCGACCGGGCTCCGCGTGACCGCGGTGACCGTGAGCGTGGCGGCGACCGTGGCGGGCGTGGCCCGGAGCGCAGCGGCGAGGGCGGCGGCGGCGAGGGTGGTGGCGAGGGCGGCGAGCGTCCGCGCCGCCGGACCCGGCACAGCTGACCGTCGTACAACGCATCACCCACCCCTCGTCGAACCGGGAGCACCACGTGAGTCGGGCCTTCAGCGCGCCGTTTCCGCCGGATCGACGGGGGGTGGGCGCGTCTCGGGCCGCCGGGGCGGGCCGCTCCGGCGGCACCACCCGCGCGGTGACCCGGACACTCAGCGACGACCCGCTGGGCGGCACGGTACGACGTACCGTGCTGCCCAGCGGTCTGCGCGTCCTCACCGAGGCGATCCCGGCGATGCGCAGCGTCTCGTTCGGCATCTGGGTGGCGGTCGGCTCGCGCGACGAGACCGGCCCGCAGGCCGGTGCCGCGCACTTCCTCGAGCACCTGCTGTTCAAGGGCACCAACAAGCGCACCGCACTGGAGATCTCCTCGCAGATCGAGGCGGTGGGCGGTGAGACCAACGCCTTCACCACGAAGGAATACACCTGCTACTACGCCCGCGTGCTTGACGAGGACCTGCCGCTGGCGATCGACGTGATGTGCGATCTGGTCGCCGACTCGCTGTTGGAGCCGGCCGACGTCGAGACCGAGCGCGGCGTGATCCTCGAAGAGATCGCCATGCACGACGACGAGCCGGGTGACGAGGTGCACGACCTCTTCGTCCAGGCCGTCTACGGCGATCACCCGCTGGGTCGGCTGATCTCCGGCACCGCGGAGACCGTCACCCCGATGACCCGCAAGCAGATCCAGAGCTTCTACCGGGGTCGCTACACCGCACCGCAGATCGTCATCGCCGCCGCCGGCAACCTCGACCACGCCACCGTGGTCAAGATGGTCCGCCAGGCCATCCAGGGCACCCCCCTGGACAGCGACCCGGCCAGCCCGGCACCGCACCGCGCGGCGACCCCTGCGGTACGCACCAAGCCGGCGACCACCCTGGTGGAGCCGAAGGAGACCGAGCAGGCCCACGTCATCATCGGCTGCCCCGGCATCGACCGGCTCGACGATCGACGGTTCGCCCTCGGGGTGCTCAACAACGTGCTCGGCGGCGGCATGTCCAGCCGTCTGTTCCAGGAGATCCGCGAGCAGCGCGGCCTGGCGTACTCGGTCTACTCCTACGCCAGCCAGTACGCCGACAGCGGCCTGTTCGCCGTCTACGCCGGCTGCGCGCCGGGCAAGGTGGACGAGGTGCTGGCCCTGACCCGCGCCGAGCTGGCCCGGGTGGCCGCCGACGGTCTGACCGAGGCCGAGGTGGCCCGGGGCAAGGGCATGAGCAAGGGCTCCTTCGTACTCGGCCTCGAGGACACCGGTTCCCGGATGAGCCGGCTGGCCAAGGGCGAGCTGCTCTACGGCGACCTGATGCCCGTCGACGAGCTGCTCCGCCGGGTCGACGAGGTCACCGTGGAAGACGTGAACGTCCTCGCCGCCGAGCTGCTCAGCCGACCGATGTCACTGGCCGTGGTCGGGCCGTTCGGCGCCGGCGACTTCGCGGTCTGAGTCCCGTCCGCCCCTGGCGCGGGTGGAGTCGTCTTGCGCGCCGTGGCCGGAGTCCTTTCTGGCGCGGCATCCCGGCGGGTGGATGCCGCCGTATCCGGCCCGAGGGGCACGTCCCGATTGGGATAGGTTGTGCCCCGTGACTGACGAGGAGAAGACCCCGGCCCAGCAGCTGCGGGTCGGCGTGTTTGGTGCCCGAGGCCGGATGGGCGTCGAGGTCTGCAAGGCTGTCGACGCCGCCGACGACCTCACCCTGGTGGCGTCGATCGACCAGGGCGACAGCCGCTCCGCCGTCTCCGGCGCCCAGGTGGTCGTCGACTTCACCACGCCGGACGTCGTCATGGACAACCTCCAGTGGTGCATCGAGCAGGGCATCAGCGCGGTGGTCGGCACGACCGGCTTCACCGAGCAGCGGCTGGAACAGGTACGCGGCTGGCTTGCCGCCAAGCCCGACGTGGGCGTCGTCATCGCCCCGAACTTCGGCATCGGCGCGGTGCTGATGATGCAGTTCGCCGCCCGCGCCGCCCGGCACTTCGAGTCCGTCGAGATCATCGAGCAGCACCACCCGCGCAAGCTGGACGCCCCGAGCGGCACCGCCACGCACACCGCGCGGCAGATCGCCCGGGCCCGCGCCGAGGCCGGCCTCGGCCCGGTCCCGGACGCCACCAAGGACGAGGTGCCGGGTGCGCGCGGCGCCGACATCGATGGGGTACGCGTCCACGCGGTGCGCGCCACCGGCCTGGTCGCCCACCAGGAGGTGCTGTTCGGTGGCACCGGCGAGACGTTGACCATCCGGCACGACTCGTACGACCGGGTGTCGTTCATGCCGGGTGTGCTGGTGGCCGTCCGCGCGGTGCCCAGCCGCCCCGGTCTCACCGTCGGCCTGGACGCCCTGCTCGACTGACCACATTCCGTTGCTGGCGCAGATCTTGGACACTTTCCGTCACGCGCTGACGGAAACTGTCCAAGATCTCAGGTCGCCGGCCGGGTAGCATCCGCCGATGATCAATGGTGGACACCTGGACCGTGCCGGTCGGCCGGTCACCCTGCGCCCGGTCGACGACGACAACTGGCGGGCAGTCGCCGACGTCGCCCCGCGCGACGACCAGCGCCGCTTCGTGGCCGCGCTTGGCGCGCGTTACCTGCTGCTCAGCATGCGCACCGAGGTGTGGAACTCGCTTGCGGTGTACGCCGGCGAGACCGTCGTCGGCCACGTGATGTGGGGCGTGGACGACGACGGCTCGCACTGGATCGGGGGGATGCTCATCGACGCCACCGAGCAGGGCCGGGGCGTCGGACGGGCCACCGTGCAGACGCTTGCCCCCTGGCTGGCGGCACGGGAGGGCAACCCTCCGGTCCGCCTCTCGTACCACCCCGACAACACCCAGGCCGCAGCTCTCTACACGTCCCTCGGCTTCCAGCCCACCGGCGCCATGGACGACGACGAGCTGATCGCCGAACGAACCCCCTGACCCCTGCGCCCGCGACCCCCGGCCCCCGCACCCCGCCCCTCGACTCCCGCGATCTTGCACTTTCTGTTGCGACATAAGGTGCGTCTCTCGCATGTCGACAACCGAAACTGCAAGATCGCGGCGGCTTCCGGCCTGGTCTGCGTCGATCATGGAGTTGTGGTGCCTCGCATAAGGGGCGGAAGTGGATAACTCGCCCACCACAACTCCATGATCGACGGGGCGAGGGCGGGGCGATCGACGGGGCGAGGGCGGGGTGATCGACGGGGCGAGGGCGGGGGCGAGGGCGAGGGCGGGGGATGGGGCGGGGACGCGACTAGGGCCGGGCGGGGGCGGGCCAGCGGGGGACCGCGGGGTCGAGGGGCGGGGGACTAGGAGCTAGCGGGGGGACGGCGGGGTCGGGGGACCGGGGCGGGGCGAGGGCGGGCCCGGTTGCGAGCGAGGCAAGGGCCCGGGGTTCGGTTAGTGGCGGTGAGGGGTTTTCTGGCGGCGTTGGGCGGGGAGGGTCGGGGTCAGCTCGGTAGGGGTTGGCTGGGTGGGGGTCAGCGTGCTGGGGAGGCCGGTGACCGTGGCTTCGCCGCTGCGGTTGACCGTGACGTTCACCGGGGTGTTGGCCACGCGGAGGCCGTCGACAGCTACGGCGCCGAAGCCCGCTCCCGCCAGGGGTGCCAGTCGAACCGTGCCGCCCGGCACATCCGGGTAGAGGCCTGTGGCGGCCTGGAGCAGCAGCACCGCGCCCGCCGCGGCCCACGCCTGCGGTCGGCACGAAGCCGGGTACGGCACCGGGCGGCCCAGCAGGGACCTGTCGTCCCCGCCGTACAGCTCGGGCAGCCGGTAGTCGAATGCCTCGGCCGCGCTGAGCAGCCCGTCGGCCAGCCCGAGCGCCGCTTCGCGGTGTCCGGCGCGGGCCAGCCCGCCGAGCACGATCGCGGTGTCGTGGGTCCAGATGGAGCCACAGTGGTACGACAGTGGGCTGAAGCCGGCGTCGTCGCTGGACATGGTGCGTAGCCCGAATCCGGCTGCCATGGTGTCGGTGGTGAGCAGGTGCGCGACCTGGGCTTCCTCGTCCCGGTCGAGCAGGCCGGTGCCGAGCAGGTGGCCGATGTTGCTGGTCAGCGAGTCGACCGGGCGCTTGTCGCGGTCGAGGGCGAGCGCGGGCTGCGGGCCGTGGCGGCCGTCGACCCAGAAGCTGGTGCGGAACCGGCGGACGAGCGCGGCGGCGTGCTCGCGCCAGCGGTCGGCGTCCGGTCGGCCGAAGGCGTCCAGCAGGGCGGCGCCGTTCACGGCGGCCTCGTGTGCGTACCCCTGCACTTCGGACAGCACGATCGGTGCGGTGGCCAGGGTGCCGTCGCGGAACCGGACGGCGTCGCCGGAGTCCTTCCAGCCCTGGTTGGACAGCCCGTGCCCGGTGGTGTCGACGTACTCGACGAGGCCGTCGCCGTCCGGGTCGGCGTGCTCGCCGAGCCAGCGCAGGGCCGCCTCCAGGTGTGGCAGCAGCGGCTCGATCTGCTCGGCGGGCAGGCCCCAGCGCCAGGCGTCGTGCAGCAGGTTGACCCAGAGCATGGTGGCGTCGACGGTGCCGTAGTACGCCGGCGGCAGGCGCAGGCCGTTGCCGGGCACCGAGAACTCGTGCCGGCGCAGCTCGTGCAGGATCTTGCCGGGGGCTTCGCCGGTCGCCGGGTCGACCCTGGTGCCCTGCCGGCGGGCGAGGACGCGCAGGGTGCCGGCGGCCAGGTCGGTGCCGAGCGGCAGCATCATCCGGGCGGCCCAGAGGCTGTCCCGGCCGAACAGGGTGAGGAACCAGGGCACCCCGGCGGCGAGGAACACGTCTTCAGGTGCGCCGGTCTCGGCCAGTCGGAGGCCACGCAGGTCGTCGAGGCTGCGGTCCAGCAGCCGGACGAGGCGTCGGTCGTCGGCGCTCACCCGGGGTCGGGACCACTCCGGCTCGCTGGCCGGGCTGACGACGACGGCGTGCGGGTCCTCGACTGTCAACTGCCAGCGCAACACGGTCTCGCCGCCGGGAGGCAGGTCGACCGACCAGGCCAGCCGTGGTGCGGTGGCACGCTCGGCGTCGGCCAGCACGTCCGCGTCGGACGCGGTGACGGTGACTGTGGTTCCCGCTCCCGACCAGGTGAGCATGCCCGGCTGGCCGGTCTTGGCCTCGAGCGCGGTGGCGGCACCCCCGGACTTGACGGTCTCGATTGGTGCCAGGTCGCAGCCGAGGTCGATGGTGACGGTGGCCCGGACGCCGACCGTGGCGGTGGAGACGATGCGCAGCTCTTCGGTGAGTCCGTTGCGGGAGGCCCGGCGCAGACGGTCGACGCGGACGGTCGGGTCGGGGGTGGGGTCGCCGAGCCAGCGGGCCAGGCCGACGAAGCGTGCACCGTGTGGGCCGTCGTCGCCGCGGGTCAGCCCTTCGAGTTCCCGGTCGTCGACCCGCAACTCGGCGCGGGAGAGCACCCGGGCGTCGGCGTGGAAGACGCCCTGGACGCCGGTCGGGCGGATCTGCCCGGTCGCGTCCCCAAGCGCGCTGGTCGGGGCGAAGACCACCCCTACCAACTCGTGCAGGAGGGGTTGCAGCTGGCGTTCGATCACGGTGTGGCTCCAGATCCTCGGGGTGCGGGGCGGTCATCTTGACAACGCGCCCCTGGCGGTGCAAAGTGCGAAACATTCCAGAAACTTGAACGATCCAATCCTGCCTTATCCAAATTGGATCGTTCAAGACGGCGAGAGGGATTAAGTGGCCGAAAAGGTGACCATTGCGACGGTGGCCCGGCACGCCCGAGTCAGCCGGCAGACGGTGTCCAACGTCCTCAACAGCCCGCACATCGTGCGGCAGGAGACCCGTCAGCGGGTCCAGGACGCGATCGACGCGCTCGGCTACCGGGCCAACCAGGCCGCCCGACAGATGCGGACCGGCCGGTCCCGCCTCATCGCCGCGCGCATCGACCCGACCCGTGACGGCATCAATGGCTCCGTGCTCGACCGCTTCCTGCACGGCCTCACCGAGACTGCCGACGCCGCCGGCTACCGGGTGCTGCTCTACACCGCCACCGACGACGCCCGGGAGATCGCCACCTACGGTGACCTCCTCGGCACCTACGAGTTGGACGCGTTCGTGCTGGTGGGCACCAAGTACGGCGACCCGCGTACCGAATGGCTCGCCGACCGGGACGTACCGTTCGTGACCTTCGGCCGCCCGTGGGACGCGCTCGACGCGCACCCCTGGGTGGACGTGGACGGCGCGGCCGGCACCGCCCAGGCCACCCGACGCCTGCTCGACACCGGCCACCGGCGGATCGCCTTCATCGGCTGGCCGGACGGCTCCGGCGTCGGTGACGACCGGCGGGCCGGCTGGCGCGAGTCGCTACGGGCGGCCGACGTCGACCCGTCCGGGCTGCACCGGGAGACCGAGGACGGCATCGCCGAGGGCGAACGTCTGATGCGCGACCTGCTCGACGCCGTGGCACCGACCGCTGTGGTCTGCGCCAGCGACTCCCTCGCCCTCGGCGCCCTCCAGGCGATCCGCGGCACCGACCAGAACGTGTCGGTGATCGGCTTCGACGACACACCGGTGGCCGCCGCGGTCGGGCTGACAAGCGTCAGCCAACCGCTCGGCGACGCCGCCGCCCGCTGCGTGGACCTGCTCACCGGGGTCCTCGACGGCGACCACGAGACCCCCGACCCCGTGCTGCTCCAGCCCTCGCTGGCGCTGCGGCACACCGCGTAGTCCCACCCCCTCACCAGGAGAAACCATGGCACCCCGAACAATCACCCGGGCAGCGGTGGCCGGCCTCGCCGCCGTCGCCCTCCTCGGCTCCGCCGCCTGCGGCAGCGGCTTCGACGACTCGTCCGGCGACACCGCCCAGTCCAGCGGGCCGGCCAGCCTGCAGATCCTGATCGGCTCCTCCGGCGAGGCCGAGACCAAGGCGGTGCAGGACGCCGCCGCGAAGTGGGCCGGTAGTTCCGGCAACACCGCGACGGTCACCCCGGCGCAGGACCTCACCCAGCAGCTCGGTCAGGCCCTGGCCGGTGGCACCCCGCCGGACGTCTTCTACGTGGACGCGGCCCAGTTCGCCAACTACGCGAGCGTCGGCGCCCTCGAACCGTACGGCGACAAGGTCAACAACTCTGGTGACTTCTACGAGAGCCTGCGCACCGCCTTCACCTACGACGGCAAGCTCTACTGCGCGCCCAAGGACTTCTCCACCCTGGCCCTGCAGATCAACACCGACCTCTGGGCCAAGGCCGGGCTGACCGACGCCGACGTGCCGACGACCTGGGACCAGCTCACCACTGTCGCCCAGAAGATCAAGGCGAAGGGGCAGGTCGCGCTCGCCCTCGGCGACACCCGGGACCGGATCGGCGCCTTCATGGTGCAGAACGGCGGCTGGCTGACCAGCGAGGACGGCAAGCAGGCCACCGCCGACACCCCGGAGAACCTGGCCGCCCTCCAGTACGTCAAGACGATGCTCAGCACCGGGCTGGCCAAGTACCCGAAGCAGCTCGACGCGGGCTGGTCCGGTGAGGCGTTCGGCAAGGGCAAGGCCGTGATGACCATCGAGGGCAACTGGATCAAGGGTGCCCTGCAGAACGACTTCCCGAACGTGAAGTACAAGGTCGTGGCGTTGCCGGCCGGCCCCAAGGGTCAGGGCACCCTCTCCTTCACCCAGTGCTGGGGTATCGCCGCCAAGAGCAAGTACAAGGACCAGGCGATCAAGTTCGTCGAGGCGATGACGAGTGGCGAGCAGCAGATGACCTTCGCCAAGGCGTTCGGTGTCATGCCGTCCCGCCAGTCGGCGGGCGAGCAGTACACCGCCGCCTTCCCGGCCGACAAGCCGTTCATCGACGGCGCCGCGTACGCCCAGGGCCCGGTGAACGCCCCGAAGATGGACAGCGTCCTCAAGGACCTCGACACAGGTCTTCAGGGGCTCGCCAACGGCGACCCGAAGACGATCCTGCAGAACTTCGACAAGAACGCCACAGCGGCGCTCGGCGGTAGCTGAGGTGACGGTGGGGGCCCCGGCGATGACTGGGGCCCCCACCGCACGTCGGCCGGGGGAAAGAAGGGAGGGAAGATGGCAACCGAGACACTGACCGCCGTGGCGAGCACGGGCGGGGCCGAGCCCCGCCGACGCAGGGGCGGCATCCGCAGCAACGAGAACCTCGCCGGCTGGCTCTTCGTCGCGCCGGTGATCGTCATTCTGGGGCTGTTCCTGCTGCTGCCGATCCTGATGGCGCTCTGGGTCAGCCTGACCGACTGGAACGGCCAGGGCAGTCCCTTCACCGGCGACGTTCCGTTCGTCGGCGCGCACAACTACACGCAGTTGTTCACCGAGGACGGGCTGGCTCGCCGCGACTTCATGACGAGCATCCGCAACAACATCTACTACGTGGCGATCGTGGTGCCGGCGCAGACCGTGCTGGCGCTCGGACTGGCGCTTGTCGTCAACAACCGGATGCTCAAGGGCAAGAGCTTCTTCCGTAGCGCCTTCTACTTCCCCTCGGTCACCAGCTCGGTCGCGATAAGCGTGGTGTTCCTGTTCCTCTTCGCCAACTCCGGCGCGGTGAACGCGCTGCTCAGCTTCATCGGCATCGACGGGCCGGAGTGGTTCGCCGACTCCCGGGGCGTGCTGCACCTGTTGTTCGGCGCGGTCGGCGTGGACTCGCCGCCGGCGGCGCTCACCGACGGCGGCCCGTTCGGGCTGACCTGGTGGGACTGGTTGGCCGGCCCGAGCGTGGCGATGATGTCGATCATCACGCTCGTCATCTGGACCACTTCCGGCACCTTCATGCTGATGTTCCTGGCCGGGCTGCAGAACGTGCCGGTCACCCTGGAAGAAGCGAGCACCCTCGACGGCGCCTCCCGGTGGCAGCGGTTCCGGTACGTCACCCTGCCGATGCTCAGACCCACCACCTTCCTGGTGCTCACCCTCGGCATGATCGGCTCCTGGCAGGTCTTCGACCAGGTGTACGTGATGAGCCAGGGCGACCCGGCCAAGACCACCCTCACCCCGGCGTACCTGTCGTACCGGACCGCCTTCCGGGACTTCGACTACGGCTCCGGCGCGGCGATCTCCTTCGTCCTGTTCCTGATCATCATCGTGCTCACCCTCGTCCAGCGCCGGGCGCTTGCCGAGCGGGACACCGACCGGCCGCGACGCGGCTGGCGGCGTCGGCGCGTACCGGAGAGGTCCTGAGATGGCCGCGCTCACCGACCGCCCGGCAGCGCCCGCGCGGCGCGACCACCGCGCGGCCCGCACCCTGGCCACCCGTTTCCTGGGGTACGCCACACTCGTCTTCTTCGGGCTGGTGTTCCTCTACCCGTTCGTCATCCAGATCGGCAACGCGCTCAAGACCGAGCCCGACGCGGCGGCGAACCCACTGTCACCGTTCCCGGACCCGCTCACGTTCGCCGGCTTCGAACGGATCTTCGCCGGCACCAACTTCCCGCTGTGGCTGGGCAACTCGCTGCTGGTGACGGTGCTCGTCACCCTCGGCCGGGTGTTCTTCGACTCGCTCGCCGGGTACGCGCTCGCCCGGCTGCGGTTCCGTGGCCGGAGCGGGCTGTTCGCGGCAGTCATCGCGGTGATGGCGGTACCCGGGGTGGTGCTGCTGATCCCGAAGTTCCTGGTGCTCAACCAGCTTGGCATCTACAACAGCTACGCCGGCCTGGTGGTGCCGTTGCTCGCCGACGCGGCAGGCGTGTTCATCATGAAGCAGTTCTTCGAGTCGATCCCGGTGAGTGTCGAGGAGGCCGCCCGGATCGACGGGGCGAGCATCTTCCGCACCTTCTGGTCGGTGGTGCTGCCGATGGCGAAACCGGCACTGATCACCCTGACCATCCTGTCGTTCCAGGGCTCCTGGAACGAGTTCCCGCACAGCCTGGTGTCCGTGCAGGACCCGGACCTGTTCACCCTGCCGCGTGGCCTGGCCGACCTGGTCAGCGGCTCGCTCGGCAAGGGCACCCAGTACCCGCTCAAGCTCGGCGCCGCGCTGCTGGCCACCATCCCGGTGGCGATCATCTTCGTGGTGTTCCAGCGGTACTTCGTCCGCGACGCCAACGACGGCTCCGACAAGGGCTGACCCGGCCGGGTCACTCGCCGGGGCGGTCCTCGGCGAGTGGCTCGGTCGGCACCGCCACGTGTAGGCGCACCTGAGGCACCAGCATGTCGTCGACGTCGAGCGCCCGGGCCGCGCCGTCGGGCTCCCAGCCGGTGCTGGTGAGGAACTTGCGGGTCGCCTCGTCACCATCGAACGCCCAGGCCAGCGCCCGACTCATGCCGTCCTCCCGCCACAGGTCGACGGCGGCGGCGAGCAGCCGACTGCCGTGCCCGCGCCGACCCCAGCGCGGCTCGACGAGCAGGTCGGTCACCGCGGCCACGTCCGGGCCGAGCGCGTCGGCCGGCTCACCCGGCGCCAGAGCCTCGCCGTCGGCCGGGCCGGAGGCGGCGAACCCCACCAGATACGATTGCTCGGCCTGTTCGACGGCGACAAGCACCCGGTGCGCGCCGGAGGGCGGCTCCGCCACCGCGGCGCTCCACCGCCGGGCGAGGAACGCCTCGTCCAGGTTGTCGAGCACATGCCGAGGCAGGATCCGGCGGTACGCGACCCGCCAGGTCGCGAGCTGGATGCGTGCGATCTCGCCGGCGTCCTCGGGACGCGCCGGGCGAACGTAGCCGAGAGCCATGGGACGGAAGCCTACGCAGGGCGGGGGAGACGACGGTGGCGCAGGGTGCCAACAGGACGACCGCGCAGGTCGCCGGGGTGGTGGTGCTCGCCGCGGCGGTCACCGGGTTCCTCGCCGTCGCGGCCGTGCGGCACGGCTTCTTCGACCTGAAGGTCTACTACGGCGCGTTGACGTGGTGGGTGCACGACGGCGGGGAGATCTACGACTACCTCAAGCCGAACACCCAGTACGGCTTCACCTACCCGCCGTTCGCCGCCCTGGTCATGCTGCCGATGGCGTACCTGCCGTGGACTGCCGCGATCGTGGTGAGCGTCCTCGCCAGCGTGGTCACCACCACGGTGCTGATCTGGTGGCTCGTCGACCCGATCGCCCGCCGCGCCGGCTGGACCCGCTGGTTCGCCCTCGCCGTGGCGCTCTGCCTGGCCGCCGCGTTCGAGCCGATGCGGGAGACCGTCAACTTCGGCCAGGTCAACACGCTGCTGCTCTTCCTGGTGGCGGTGGACCTGCTGCGGCTGCTGCCGGCCGGCAACAGGTGGGCCGGGGTGGGCATCGGCCTCGCCACCGCGATCAAACTGACCCCCGGGGTGTTCATCGTCTACCTGCTGGTGACCGGCCGCTGGCGGGCGGCGCTCACCGCGAGCGGCACGGCCGCCGGGGTGACGCTGCTCGCCGCCGCGCTCTTCCCCAATGCGTCCCGGGAGTTCTGGACCGAGGCGCTGTGGAACACCGGGCGGGTGGGCGAGCTGGCCTTCGTCTCCAACCAGTCGCTGCGCGGGGTGGTCGCCCGCCTCGACCCCCAGCACCCCAGCACCCTGCTGTGGCTGGTGCTGGTCCTGGGTACCGTGGCGCTCTGGGCCTGGCGGTCCCGGGCGGCCGTCGCGGCCGGCGACGAGGCGACCGGCCTGGCGCTCACCGGCGCCGTGATGTGCCTGGTCAGCCCGGTCACCTGGGTGCACCACCTGGTCTGGCTGCTGCCCGCGTTGATCCTGCTCGTCGACAACGCGATGGCCGCGCCGGCCGGCCGCCGACGGCGCGTCCTGCTCGTCGCCGCGACCATCGGGTACGCGCTGCTGATCAGCCGGACCGTCTGGTTCTGGGAGAAGGACTTCACCGGCGTCGACGGTTTCCTGGGCGGCAACGCCTACGTGTGGATCAGTCTGGCGCTGCTGGCCCTCCTGCCGATCCGCCGCTGGCTTGCGCTGGACGGGTCAGCGCTCGAGGCGTCCGGCGTACCGCAGCTCGACCAGCCCGACCGGCGGGACCCCGCCGGCCAACGGCACCTGGTAGGTCGACCGCTCACCGTCAGGTGACAGGCCGACGCGCTCGCAGAACCGGCGAGCCCGCCGGTTGTCCGCCAACACCCACGCCCGGTACCCGGCCCAGCCGCGCTCGGTGAGCCCGCCCCGGGCGGCGTCCAGCAACGCTGCGGCCGTGCCGTCGCCCCAGCAGGCCGGCTCCACGTAGAGCGCCACCACCTCCCCGACCGTCGGGTCCAGGTCGTCCCGGTCCTGGTTGCGGCGGTACGGCCCGAAGGTGGTGAAGCCGACGACCACCCCGTCCACCTCAGCGAGCAGGGTGGCGAACGGGTGCTCCGGATCGGCGGTGCCGACGTCGCGACGACGCTGCGCCCAGGCCGCCACGTTGAGCCGCCCGAGCACCTCGTCCGGCATGAAGCCCGCGTAGCCGGCCTGCCAGCCGTGCACGTGCACCCGGGCGACCGCCTCGGCGTCGTCCGGCTCCTCCCGACGGATGGTCAGCATTGCACCGTTCTATGCCCCGTTGGTCGTCACGTCCAGCTTCCCGCACCGGCGTCGTACCGATGAATTAAGGTCGCCGACGATGACCGCACCGGAAGCACTCTCGCTGGCCCAGGCCCGGCGGGTGGCCCTCGCCGCCCAGGGCTTCGCCGACCCGGCGCCGACCGGCCTGCCCACCCGTCGGCACCTGCGCCGGGTGTTGGGCCGGGTCGGGCTGATCCAGATGGACTCGGTCAACGTGCTGCGACGCGCGCACTACCTGCCGCTCTACAGCCGACTCGGGCCCTACCCGACCACCCTGCTCGACCAGGCCGCCTACCGACGCCCGCGCGAGCTGTTCGAATACTGGGGCCACGAGGCGTCGCTGGTCCCCGTCGAGCTGCACCCCATGCTGCGCTGGCGGATGGCCCGCGCGCACAGCGAATCGTGGGGCGGCATGCGGCGGATCGCCCAGGAGCAGCCCGAACTGGTCGCCTGGGTCCGCGACGAGGTGGCCGCCCGGGGGCCGCTGACCGCTGCCGAGATCGAGCACGACGCACCCCGCGAGACCGGCAACTGGGGGTGGAACTGGTCGGCGGTCAAACGGGCGCTGGAGTTCCTGTTCTGGGCCGGCGAGGTGACCGCCGCCGACCGCAGCACCTCCTTCGCCCGCCGCTACGACCTGCCCGAGCGAGTGCTGCCCGCGGCGGTGCTGGCCGCACCCACCCCCACCGATGCCGAGGCGTACCGCACGCTCGTGGCCCTCGCCGCGCGGTCACTCGGGGTGGCCGCCGAGCCGGAGCTACGCGACTACTTCCGGCTGCCGCTGGCCGGCGCCCGGCAGGCCGTCGCGGAGCTGGCCGAGGCCGGCGAACTGCTCCCGGTCACCGTGGCGGGCTGGCGGCAGCCGGCGTGGCTGCACGCCTCCGCCCGGCTGCCCCGCTGGGTACGGGGCAACACCCTGGTCAGCCCCTTCGATCCGCTGATCTGGGAACGGGCCCGCACCGAGCGGCTCTTCGACTTCACCTACCGGATCGAGATCTACGTCCCGGCACCACAGCGGGTCTACGGCTACTACGTGCTGCCGTTCCTGCAGGGTGACCGCTTCACCGCCCGGGTCGACCTGAAGGCCGACCGCAAGGCCGGGGTGCTGCTGGTGCCGGCCGCCTGGGTCGAACCCGGCGTCGACCCGGGGGAGACCGCCGTGGCACTCGCCGCCGAGCTGTACCGACTCGCCGGCTGGCTCGGCCTGGACGCGGTGGCACCACCCGCCGCCGGCGACCTGGCCGGTCCGCTCGCCGCCGCGTTGGCTGGTGTGTCCGGTGTACCGTGAGCGCGTGACGAGCGTTCCCGGACCGGTCGACAAGCCGCAGCCCGCCCCCGACGCGGTCCACACCGCATCGGCCGGCAACGGCCCCGACGCCCCGAGTGCCGTCGGCACGGTCCCTCCCGGTGGCGCGGTCCCCGGTGGTGCGGTCCCCGGTGGGTTCGGTGCCGGTGGTACCGGTCCCAGCGACTCAGGCCCGGCCGGGTGGCCGACGACCCCGCCTGCTGGTTACGCAGCACCTGAGCCGGACCGGCTCACCCGGTTCGTGCTGCGGCTCTACGAACGTTCCCCGCGCTGGGCGGTGCCGCTGGCCGCGCTGGGCTGCGTCGCCGTGGGCATGAGCTATGCGCTGCTCAGCAACCCGACCCACGCCGACCCGGACGCCGCGCCCACCTGTCTGCTCAAGCTGACCACCGGGCTGGACTGCCCGGGTTGTGGTGGCACCCGCGCCCTCTGGTACGTGCTGCACGGCGACCTGCCGGCTGCCGCCAGGCACCACTTCGTGTTCGTCTTCGCGCTGCCGTTCCTCGCGTACCTCTTCGTGGCCTGGGCGGGAAGCCAGGCGTTCGGGTGGCGACTGCCCGAGCTGCGGATCAGCTCGAAGGTCATCGGCGGGTTCCTGGCCGCGTGGCTGGCCTTCTCGGTGCTTCGCAACCTGCCCTGGGCGCCGTTCACCTCCCTGTACGTCTGACCCACCGCCGTCCGACGCGCGCCACCGTCGCCGGACGTGCCGTCGTCCGACGGCTTCCGCCCGACCCCCCGCTGCTGTCTGACCCGCCGTCGCCTGATGTGCCGTCGTCCGACGGACTGCCACCCACCGCCGCCCGCATAGGCGGCGCTCGGCGGGCATGCGACGGTCGGGTCCTTTCGAGCTGAACCGTTTGCGGCAGCACGTGGACCCCCGCCGACCGCTGCCGATGAGTCGCACCCAGCTCGGGTGGATCGGGTCGCGATGGGCGTGCAGAGGGCTCAGCCGTGGCAGCCGAACATCCGTCGCCGCCCGCGACCCCACGATCGACTCGGCTTTCAGGAAATCGGGCCATCATCCTGCTCCGGACACCCCGACTTTCAGGAAGCCGAGGCGATCATCCAGCGAACGGCCCTATGCCCGCGCCCTCAGCGCACCGCAGCCGAAGCTCCGCGCCACAAGATCGTGCTCGATCCTGGATGTAGTGGTGTCGGGCGCGGGCGGTTTCAAGCGGCGGTTGCAACCAGGTGTTTGTGGAGTACCTCGGCTGGATTCTGCCAGTCGAGGGTTTGGCGTGGCCGTGCGTTGAG
>NZ_JBEZGM010000033.1:0-57699 GCF_040649995.1 Micromonospora sp. NPDC048835
TACGCCTCCCACCAGGCCGTCCCCACCGTGTGCGTGTTGATGGGCAACCGGACCGTGTTGACACCCATCGTGGACGCCATGTCGTCGTACAAGGCATTGGCCTTCGCTCGCACCGTCGCGTTGCTGTCCGAGGCGCTCAGACCCTGCACCACAAGCGGACCGGTCTTGAAGTTGTCACCCAACACCGCCCAGTTCATCCCCCGGAACTGATTGGTCGCGGCAGTCGCCGGCGACGACGCGACGACGACCACCCCCACCATGGCCGTCATCGCGCTCACCAGCGCGATCAGCAGACGGCGCAATCGGGTGCTCGGCAATACGTGTCCATGGGACGACTTCCTCTGTGTCATGACATGTCCAATCGGTGTGGGTCACAGTCGGAGTTCAGCTGGTCACGCGGAAGGTGGCGTCGACACGGCTCCGCGTATCGGAGATCGGGTCGAGCCGGAGCAGGTAGCTGTTCCTACGCCCAGGTCGGCGACGACGTTGCGATGGGTCCCACCGACGTCACTACAGGCCCAGGCCCCGCAGGGTCGGTACGGTCTGGCCCACCCAGGCGAGGTCGGCGTCCTCGCGTGCACCCTGGGTGCGTTGTGTGCCGGCCAGGAACCACAGGAAGTAGGTGGTGTAGCCGGGTGCGCTGACGACGGTGTGGTACCCCTCGGGCATCATCTGCATCACATGGTCACGGATGGTGACGTTCTCCTCGTACCCGTCGTCGGTGTAGACCCGGCTGATGCCGAAACCGTTCGCCGGGCTGACCCGGTAGTAGTACATCTCCTCGTGTGCGGCCTCGGCGGGCAGGTCGTCGACCTTGTGCCGGTGTGGCGGGTAGGTGCTCCAGTTGCCCGAGGGCGTGTAGGTCTCGCCGACGATGAGCCGGCGGGCGGGCAGCTCCGGCTGGGAGATCTCGGTGAGGATCTGATGGTAGGTACGGCCGAAATTGGCCGCTCCCCAACGGCCGCCCGCGACCTGCTCCGGCGCGATGACATAGGGGTCGGTGGCCAGCTCACTGGGCGCGCTCGGTAGGGCGATCTCCACGGCGGTGACGGCTTCGACGGTCACCGAAGAGCCAGCCGGGAGGTAGACGGAGTGCGGCTTGCCGGAGAAGACGTCCGGACGTTGGCCGACCTGCGGGAAGTCGCGGCCGGCGACGGTGAAGTTGGCCGTTCCACCGAGGATGACGGCCAGGATCTCCCGGTCACCGGACCCGCCGGTCCAGGACTCGCCGGCCGACAGCCGCAGCAGGGTGAAGTCCAGCAGCCGGCAGGGATTGACGGGCAGCGTGTTCCGGCCGTCGGCGGCAGGAATGGTGCAGTGGTAGCGGTAGTCCATGGTCACCTTTCGGGAGGCGGGGTGGTGGGGTCGGTGCGCGGTGGTCACCAGGGGCTGGTCCAACCCGCGATGGTGGCGCGAGTGAGGGCCTCCAGGTAGAAGTAGTCGCCCCACAGGGTTCCCTCGTCGACGCCGACGCTCTTGGGTTTGTCGTAGACGCCGTGCAGGATGAGCGCGTTCGAGACCGGATGGCCGTCGGTGGAGTAGTGGCCGATGAGCGATCGCAGGATCTCGGCGGCGGCTGTCCGGTACCGGTCGGCGCTGGCCGTGTCGGTGAGGCCGTCCGCCAGTTCGACCAGGCCACAGGCGGCGATGGCCGCGGCCGAGCTGTCCCGCTCCTGGCCGCTGCCGTCGCCGAACTCCAGGTCCCAGTACGCGACGTGGTCGTCGGGCAGGTGGGCGAGGAAGCGGTCGGCGCAGGTCCTGGCGGCGGCGAGCAGCGCCGGGTCGCCGATGTGCCGGTGGTTGAGGCTGAACCCGTAGATGCCCCAGGCCTGCCCGCGCGCCCAGCAGGAGTGGTCGGAGTGGCCCTGTTCAGTTTCCCCGCGTAGCGGCGCACCGCTGTCCGTGTCCCAGTAGAAGGTGTGGAAGGTGGTGCCGTCCGGACGCAGGATGTGCTGGCGTAGCTGAGCGGTGTGCCGGCGGGCCGCGGCGGCGTAGCGGTCGTCGCCGGTGGTCTGGCTGGCCCAGAAGAGCAGCGGCGTGTTCATGAGGCTGTCGATGATCGTGCGCCCGCGTTGGCGGGGGTCGTTCAGGTCGCCCCAGGCCTGGATGATTCCGGCGGGTTCGAGAACGCGCGTCATCAGGTGGTCGGCGGCGGCGAGGGCCGCGCCTCGGGCCTGCGGGTCACCGGTACGACGGGCCGGGGTGACGCAGGCGAGGGTGTAGAGGAAGCCGAGATCGTGGGTGTCCAGGTCGATGCCGTCGGTCATCCGGGCCGCGAAGCTGTCCACGTGCGACATCGCGGCCCGCAGGTAGCGATCCGCACCGGTCAGGTCGTGTGCCAGCCAGAGCATGCCCGGCCAGAAGCTGGTGGTCCAGCCGACGTTGGCGCCCTCGGGCTGGCCAGCACTAGGTGGCCGGAGCAGGTAGCGGTTGGCCTCGGTGGTGTCCCCGGGGTACCGGTCGCCGAAGGTGACGATGTTCGCCTCGACGGTACGTATCGCGGCGGCCACCGCGGCGGCCGTGGCTTCTGCGTCGGAGCTGGGACGGACGTCGGTCGCCGTCATGGATGCTGTTCTCCCTCGTGTGTCCGGTCGGTGCCGGGCAGGTGTGTCATCGGCGTCCCGGCTCGGTGGCCGGCACGTGGTGTTCCGGGGCTCGGGGTGCGGTCGCCGGCGGGTCGAGGGCGGCGCGCATGGTGAACAGGCTGTTGGCCCACACGACGTAGAGCAGTGGCGCGGCGGCGAGACCGAGCGCGATCGCGGGGCGGGCTGCCAGAATCTGGGCGAGCAGCGCGAGCACGAGCAGCGACACGGCGGTGAGGTACCACCGGCGCACCGCCAGGTACACGCAGGCGCGAGCCACCTCGCGCAGCGGCGCGGTGGGCCGCTCGGCGACGGTCACCAACCCGAGCAGCGTGGTCGCGACGGTGAGGACGATCAGGGTCGCCAGCACCGGCAGGGCGAGTGCCCCGACCCGGTGGCCCCACGCGACGCGGGCGTCGACGGCGAGCACGACCAGGGCAGCCATGGCTACCGCCGTCCAGAGCATCGCCGGCCGGGCGGTGGCTCGCCAGGCACGGCCGTAGGTGCGCAGCACCCCGCCGGACTCGCCGGCGGAGTAGGCGGACATGACCGCGAAGACCGCACAGAGCCCCGGCGCGCAGAGCGGGGCGGTCAGCGCGTACAGCGGCCAGGAGCGTGCCGCCTCGGTAGTGAACGCGAGCGTCACCAGTGGCAGGCAACCGAGCACCAGCAGCAGGTTGCTGACGAGCGCGACGTAGAACCCGTCGAAGACGGCGGTGATGGTGTCGTGGCGCGAACGCATGGGCCTCAGCCCTTCAGTCCGGTCGAGGCGATGCCCTCGATGAAGTAGCGCTGGCCGAGCAGGAAGATGACCGCGACCGGCAGCACGGACAGCACCGAGCCCGTCATGATCAGCGCGTACTCGGCGTTGTACTGGGAGATGAAGGTGTTCAGCCCCAACTGGATGGTGCGCAGCTCCGGGCTGCGCAGGTAGATCAGCGGGCCGAGGTAGTCGTTCCAGGTGGTCACGAACGTCAGCAGGGCAAGGCTGGCCAGCGCAGGTCGGGACAGCGGCAGCATGATCCGTCGGTAGATGCCGAACTCGCTGAGCCCGTCCACCCGCGCCGCTTCGCTGAGTTCCTCGGGGATCGTCTCGTAGAACTGCTTCATCAGGAACACGCCGAACGCGCCGAACGCCTGTATCGCGACGATCGACCACAGCGTGTTCGACAACTGCAGCTTCGACATGAGGATGAACTGCGGGATCATGTACGACTGCCAGGGCACCGCGATTGTCCCGACGTACGCCAGGAAGAGCGCGTTGCGGCCGGGAAAGCGGATCCGGGCGAAGCCGTAGGCGGCGAAGCTGCCGGTCACCACCTGTAGGAGGGTGACGACCACCGACAGCAGCAGCGTGTTCCCCAACCACGTCGTCATGTCCGAGCGCTGCCAGATGTCGAGGTAGTTTCGCCACACCACGGGATCGGGGAGCCAGGTGATCGGAATGGTGAAGACGTCGTTGTTGTTCTTCAACGACGCCACCACCATCCAGTAGAACGGCAGCAGCAGCCCGGCCGCCGCGAGCACGAGTGCGGCGTACCCGACGAGCCGCCAGCCCTGCGACCGGACCGGTCGGCCGGGCGCGCTGTGGTTGTCGGGCCTGGCGACGGCCGGGGTGGGCAGCGAGAGGTCGGTCGCGGTCATCAGCTGTTCCTCCGCTTGTTGACCATGAACTGGATGACCGTGATGGTGAAGCAGATGGCGAACAGGACGACGGAGACCGCCGAGGCGTAGCCGAACTGGTTCTCCTCGAAGCCCTTCTGGTAGATGTACTGCGACAGCACCAGGGTCGACTGGCCCGGTCCGCCGCCGGTCATCACGAGGATGAGGTCGAAGACCTTGAAACTTTCGATGGTGAGCAGCACGGTGACGAAGAAGGTGGTGTGCCGCAGCCCGGGGAGGGTCACGTGCACGAACCGCTGCCACGGTGTGGCGCCGTCGGTCTCGGCCGCCTCGTAGAGCTGGGCCGGGATGGTTTGCAGGCCGGCCAGGAACAGCAGCATGTAGTAGCCCATGTACCGCCAGGTGCCGACGATGATGACCGCCGGCATCGACCAGGTCGACGACGTGGTCCAGCCCGGCGCATTGTCCACCCCGACGGCACCGAGGAGAGCGTTGATCGGGCCGTACTCCGGGCTGAACAGCTGGTTCCACACGATCGCGATCGCCACGATCGAGGTGATGTAGGGGAAGAACGCGACGGTGCGGAAGAACCGCACGCCGCGCAGTCTGCGGTTGAGCAGCAGCGCCAGCCCGAGTGACGCCGCGAGGGTCAGCGGGATGTGGAAGACGGTGTAGTAGACGGTGTTGCGCAGTGCGGTCCAGAAGCTCGCGTCACCCCACATCCGCCGGAAGTTGGCGGTGCCGGTCCACTCGGCCACCCCGAAGACGTTCCAGCTGGTGAAGGCCACGTAGAACAGCACCGCGACGGGCAGGAGGGTGAGCACGGCGAAGCCGACGAAGTTGGGCAGGATGAACGACCAGCCGGCGACCGTGTTACGCGACACCAGCCGCCGGTTCCTGGGTCTCGTGCGGGGCAATGTTGCCATAGGGAGTCTCCGGGAGCGTTCGGCATGGTGGCGGGGCCGGCGTGCGGCTCAGGCGCGCCGGGCCCGCCATCAGCTCACTGGTTGAGGACCTCGTTCTTGGCACGGGCCTGCGCCTTGCTCAGCTCCGCGTCGACGCCCTTGCTGTCGGAGAGGATCGCCGAGTGCGTCTCGTTGAGGAGGTTCTGCAGGCCGGCGGTGTGCTTCGACACCGGGTTCTCCGGCTTGATGGTGTGCTTGGCGTAGGCGAACTTCGACAGGTCGTCCTGCGGTACGCCGTCCAGCCCGAACAGCGTCGCGGTGACCGCGTCGGTGACCTGGGCCGGGGTGATGCCGATCCCGGCCAGCGCCTTGGCGGCATCCGAGCCGGCCGCGTACTCGAGGAAGGCCTTGGCCGCGGCGGTCTTGGACTTGCTGATCTTCGGGTTGATCCCCAAGCCGGTCGGGTCACCGAAGGTGACAGGTGTGGCGGAGGTGCCGGTGGTGGACTTGTCGAACTGCGGCGCCGGGGCGATTCCCCACTGGAACTTGTCGGCGTCACCGCTCTGTCGCTGGTTGAGCAGCGTGGCCACGTACCAGGTGCCCATCAGCACCATCGCCGACTGCTGCTTGCCGAACTGCGCCTGGTAGGTGAGTTTGTTGGTCTTCGCGGTGCCGAAGGTTGGCTGCGCGCCGGCCGCCTGCAGGTCCAGTGACCGCTCGTAGTACGGCTTCAGGTAGCCGAAGTCCCCGGAGAGCAGGTCCGCGTTGGGGGTCTGGGCGAGCGCGAATCCCTGCACTGTCGACTGGAAGGTGTGCTGGTACGCGCCGGTCGCGTTCGAGCCGGCGCCCTTCAGCCCGGTGTGCAGTCGCTTCGTCGCGTCGGTGTAGTCGTCCCAGGTCCAACTGCCGTCCGGCGGCGCCACCTTCGCCTTCGCGAACAGATCCTTGTTGTAGAAGAGCACCCACGAGTCCAAGCGGTACGGCACCGCGTACGCCTTGCCATCCACCTGGTAGGACGCGAGCGCCGGGACCGAGCCGAGACCGGAGGTGACGTCGGAGACGTCGAGCAGCTGACCACCGCTCTGGTACGTGTAGAAGTTCTTGAGGTTCTTCATGACGTAGACGTCCGGGGCGGTGCCGGCGGCCAGGTCCGTGATCATCTGGGTGTCGTAGTCGTTGCCTGGGGCGTACTCCTTGAGCTCCACCGTGACGTTCGGGTGGGTCGCCTTGAAGCCGTCGGCGAGCGTCTTGAACTCCGGCGTGGACGCCAGGGTCCAGCCGGCCAGGGTGATCGTCACCGGGGCGTTGGGGTCGACTGGCTCGTCTCCGCCCCCGCAGCCGGCGAGAACAAGCGTCAGGGCCGTCGCGGCGCAGATGACGGCCGGTATCGCACGCTTCATCCCTTTCTCCTTCAGGTCAAGGGCCCGGACGGGCCCGTACTGCTACCAGGCCGCTTGGGTGGGCCGGGCATGCTCCGTGTCCAGACGGGTCGACGTGCTGATCCCGTCGGGCCAGTCGACCGCCAGGTGAAGGCCGTCGGCGTCCTCGTCGACCCCGGCCTGGCACGCCTGCCCGGCCATGGCTGCCGGCACTCCGGACAACTCGATGAGGGCGGTGGCCCATGCGCCCGGCCGGACGGGGTGGTCCAGCCAGGGCACGACCAGTCCGCCGGCCAGCGGCCCGCCGTGCGGAACGGCGGTGACACCGGCCGTTCCGCCGCCGTGCACGCTTTCGAGCCTGCTGGTCAGGCCGGCCCCGGTCACGACCGCCACCCGGTCGCCGACGGTCGCCGTCGCGTCCCCCGGAACGGCCCAGCCGCCGATCCGCAGCCGCAGCGCAGCCGCCTCGACGCCGTCGGCGAGGCCGTCGACGCGGGTCAGACGCAGCTCCCAGGGGCCGCGGACCAGCGAGTACACCGTGAGGTGCCCGGCCGGTCGGGACCGGCCCAGGAGGCCGCCGCCGTGATCGCGCTGACCCGGATCCGGGTCGACCCAGTGGGCCAGGGCACGTGACCCGGCCACACCAACGCCGCCGGTGTCGACGCGCACGGTCAGCAGGCGCATGCCGGCGCGGTGGGTGACCCGACCCGCGTCGTCGACGAGGGTGACGGACTGGTCGAGCGGGCTGGCCCAGCCGCTGTCGTCGAGGACCGGGGTGGTGGCGGTGGAGTAGCCCAGCCGGGCGTAGAGCGGGGAATCCGAGACGGTGGCACCCTCGACGGCGTGATCGGTGCCGTGGTTGACGACGCGGACGATGCCGTCGGCACGGGTGCCGGAGACCAGCCAGCCGGGCGCGGGTACCGCCCGCACCGTGTCCCGCTCCTCGACCGGCAGCGGCTCCTCGGGAGTCGTCCACACCGGGTGGTCGGCGGGTAGGGCGATGCCGAGCAGGCCCTTGCTGGCCCAGTACGGCGAGCCCGGCCCGGAGTACGACTGCGCCAGTCGCGGCCACGGCCCGTGCCAGCCGAGGGTGAGCAGGCCTCGTTCGTCCAGGGCGCCGTTGGCGACGAAGTGACGCACGATGCGGGTGGCCGCGCCGCGCAACCGGCCGAGGCTGACCGAGGGCACGCCGGCGACGGCGCCGACCCAGAACGGCGCCGCCGCGGCGAAGCGGTAGGTCAGGCTTCGCCCCTGGAGCAACGGCGATCCGTCGGCGCCCACGAGCGCGACCGCGTCGACGAGGAAGCGGTCGAGGCCGGCCAGGTCCCGTTCGCGGCGCTGCTCGGCGAGGTCGGCGGCGCCGGCCATCCGGGACCACAGCGTCGGGTAGAGGTGCAGGGCCCAGCCCACATAGTGGTCGTAGGCACGGTCAGGCCCGTCGGACATCCAGCCGTCCCCGCGGACGAAGCCGTCATGCGTGGTCAGGTCCTCGTTCATCTCGTCGAGCGAGTGCGGCCCGCCCACCGACCGCAGGAACGTCTGGACGACCAGCCGGAACCAGACCCAGTTGATCCGCGGGTACGTGTCGTCGCCGACCGCCGGGCGCAGATAGTCCACCACCCGCTCTCGTACCGCCGACGGCAGTCGGTCCCAGATCCACGGGCGGGTCAGATCCAGGACCAGCGCGATGGAGGCAGCCTCCACCTTGGCCTGTGGGTGCTCGTCCAGGCGCACCCAGCGGTCCGGAGAGCTCGGGTCGGTGCCGGCGGCGACGCCGGCCGCGTACCTGTCGACGAGCTCGTCCACGCCCACCCCCTGGGCGCCCGCGATGCGGAAGCCGGCCAGCAGGAAGGTCCGCGCGAACCCCTCCAGGCCGTCGACGGCCCGACCGTAACCGCCCTCCGGCCCGGGAAAGGTGACGAGGGCGTGCCCGGGCGACGCGAACGGCCGGGCGGCGGCGAGCATCCGATCGGCGAGGGTCAACCAGTCATCCCGGTGCCAGGTCGCGGCGGCGGGGGCACCGGGGTTCGTCCCCGGTGCCAGCCGGCCGGCCGTCCCGAAGGTCATCCGAGGTCCTGTCGCATCGAGCCGTCTCCGTGGAATATGGCGAGCGGGGCGTTGCCCATGAATGTGACGTACAGACATCCGCCGGGTTTCCGAAGTAAAACGCTCACAACAGAGCAAGTCAATGCTGTTCTCAAACCTCTATGGACACAACCGATCAAGAGAGCACACAACAGCGCCTCGGCGAGCCAAGTGCTCTGATATGATCACAACCGTTCATAGCCGCTCTACCGCCCGAGGAGTCATGACCGTCGCAGACCGCCTCGCGGACCCGCTGGCCGCGGTGTGGCACGGTCACCGGCCGGAACCGCCGGCATGGGTGCTCGCGTCGCCGGACGACGCCGGGAACCTCGACCCGGACCAGGCGACCTCGCCGCCCCACCGCCACCTGCTCGTCGCCGGCCACGCCGAGACCTCCGCATTGGACGGCGTCAGCCAGCAGCCGGGTTCAGCGCCGTGCGCCGCGACGACCCGGCGGAGCACGACTCCTATGCTCTTTGACGGATGGGGGGATCAGCCGATCCGGCTCGCGGTCGACGTCACCGCGTTCGACCCGGCCGGCGAGCTTGTCCGCACCCTGCAAGAGCTTTCGCCGCACGAAGCGTTCCCCGGAGGTCCCCCATGACCAAGGACAGTCCTGTCGTCGCCACGGCGGAGGGCTCCCGAGGGCCGCTTCAGGTCGCCCGCCGCCAGCAACTGTTGGCAGCCCTGCACCGGGACGGCTCGATGCGCATCTCTGACCTGTCCCACGTGCTGGGCGCCGCGCCGGTCACCATCCGGCGCGACATCGCGGAGCTGGCCGCCGAGGGGTTGGTTCGCCGCGTCCACGGTGGGGTCGCCCTGATCCTGCCGGACGACGCCCCGGCAGCAGACGAGGCACCTGCCGCCGGCCTGGACCCGCTGGTCGGGCGCGCCCTCGGCATGCTCGTGCCCTCGTTGGACTACTACTGGCCGGACGTGGCTCGCGGCGTCGAGGGGGCAGCCCGCGAGCTCGACATGCGCGTGGTTCTGCGCGGCTCCTCCTACGACACCGAGGACGACCAGCCGCAACTGGCCCGTCTCGTGGAGCGGATGGGCGTCGACGCGCTCATCATCGCGCCGAGCATGGACGCCCCGAGCGCCGAGCGCACCATCGAGTGGCTCGACCAGGTCGGCCTCCCGGTCGTCCTGCTGGAACGCACCGCTTCGGTAGGCAGCCACCACGCGGTCATGGAGTCGGTGGTCACCGACCACGCACTCGGTGCAGCCATGGCAGTACGCCACCTCACCTCGCTCGGACACCGCAAGGTCGGCCTGGTCCTAGACGCCAACAGCCCCACCAGCCAACACGTACGGCGCGGCTGGCTCGACGCCACCACCGAGTGCGGCCTCGATCCGGACGCGACGGTCGTGGCCGTGGTGCCCGACGCACGGTCACCGGAGCGGGACACCGCACTCAACGACGTCCTCGACCAGTGCCAGGCGACCGGGACGACGGCACTGCTGGTGCACGCCGACGCCGAGGCCATCGCGCTGGTGCAGCACTGCGAGGAGCGGCACCTTTCCGTTCCCGGCGACCTCTCCATCGTGGCGTACGACGACGAGGTCGCCGGGCTCTTCAGCCCGCCGCTGACCGCGGTCCGACCGCCGCGACGCTCGATCGGGCGGGCCGCCGTGCGTCTCGTCGCAGACCGGCTTGTCGACCCCGACCGCCCCACTCACCGGATCGTCATCAGCCCGTCACTGCGGATCCGGGAATCCACCGCGCCGCCACCCGCATAGGCGATATGCCCCGGTCCGGAACATTCGGACAGGGCAAGCCAGGGTGATCTGGACCGTTCACCTGGCGCGGGCGGGTCGGCCGTGACCCGTGCCGGGGTTACGCCACGAGTTGCAGGTGCACGCGCACGCCTTCCAGCCACGGGGTCCGGCCGTGCCCGTCACAACATCACGGACCAATACCCCACCGCATCCTGCCGACGAGCACACACATCACCGGAGGCGACTACGTGAGCGCATCGCTACTTTGGGCAGCTCGGCGGACCGAGGCGATGTGAACCCACGAGAACCTCATGTCGAGCATCGCTCAAGGCTTGTCATTTTTGTCAAAACCCCTTGTTACCATCCGTAACCAAATCGGGCTTGTCGTTGGTTGCCAGAAATAGGCATTAAGCTGCACAGAAACGACCAAACACTGGTCGCTTCTTGTCACTGATTGTCGCCGAGAGCGCCATCTGTTCCGGCTGACACTCGTCATCGCCGAAGCGTCCCGGATCGGCCAGCGGCCGGGCGATAATCGTGTCCGCGTGGCTCACGGCACTGCCGCGTGTGTAACCGGGACGCTCGCTGCGCTGTGTATTCCTGTGGCGGGGCGACGAGCCCTCTCGGCTCTGCCTCGGACAATGCTGTGGCGCGTTGGGGTCCGGGTCGAGGACAGTCGCGATCATGCTGGCTTCATGTCGAAGCGTCACGGATCTGGTCGCCGCGCAGGCGCGCGGGGAACGGATCAGGTTTATGTTCTTCTGGGGGCACCAGCCGGAGCGCGACGGCCGGGTCGGCGCCGGATGCTTGAGTCAGTGGTGGCCAGCGCCGTTCATGATCGACGGGCTCGTTTTCGCGACCGCGGAGCACTACATGATGTGGCGCAAGGCCATTCTGTTCGGTGACGACGCGATGGCCGAGCGGGTTCTCGCCGCACCGCATCCACACGCGGCCAAGGCTCTCGGCGGCCGGGTCGTCTGCTTCGATCAACGGACCTGGGACGAACACCGCTTCGAGATCGTGGTGGCCGGCAACCTGGCCAAGTTCGGTCAGCACGCTTCGCTGCGCGCGTTCCTGGCTGGTACCGGACGACGGGTTCTCGTCGAGGCCAGCCCGATGGATCGGATCTGGGGTATCGGGCTAACTCGAGAGGACCCCGTCGCCTCCGACCCGGCTCGCTGGAGGGGCCTCAACCTGCTCGGGTTCGCGCTCATGCAAGTTCGCGACGTCCTCCACGAAGAGCCGGAGCGGTAGCCGTCGCTAGACGCCGAGGTCACGGACTTGCCGCATTCCGCTCGTCGCCGCGACGTGGTCGGCTACGCCAGGCTTACGAGTAAGTGCCAGGCGGCAGCGCTGAGTGTCCACAGCGAGCGGCCTCGGAACTGGTGCGCGACACTGGGCTTGTGGACCACTCGTTGAAGGTGCTGTGGTCACGGCTTCTGCACCTGCGCTCGAACGAGTCGACGTTGGCGACGGCGCTCGGCGTCCTTGTCGTGGCGGAGCGGCACTCGCGTCTGGTTCGACTGGACCCCGAGACCGGGGTGCCGTTATGGGAACGGGGCGTTGAAGACTGCTGGGGCACTACCGTCTGCGCGGGGGAACGCTGTCTCTATCTGAGTCAGGCCGGTGTCGTGCATTGCTTCGACATCCACAACGGGCAGCGAATGTGGTCGACGCCGAACCTGGGCTTGCACCGCTACATCAGTGTCACTGGATCCATCGTCTTCCTAGGCGGGTGGCGCGGCTACCGCCAACTGCTGCGGCTCGATCTAACGAACGGCCAACCTCTGCCGGGCCAGTTTCCGGCGCCCGCGCCAGGCAGCAGCTTGGCCTGGCCGTTGCCCGTGCGGTTGGACCCGGAGCGCGGCTCCGCGGCCGATGCGATCCTCGTCGCGACTGCCGACCAGGCGGCACTGCTGCTGCTGGACGCTCGGACCGGTGTTACCAGGGGTGAGTGGTCGCTGCCGGAGCCGGTGCGCTTTCGCGACTCGGGCATCGCCTTCAGTGTCGGCGAAGACGGCCGCGTCGTCTTTCTCAGCGGCAGGCGCACCGTCATGGCCCTGTACCCCGGTAGCGGCGTGGAGCTCCTGTGGCGGCACGACCGTGACCTGCCACTGCTGCCACCGATCCTCACCGGTCGGACGCTGTGGCTGGCCGACGACTCCGGCGTTACGATCATCGATCTCGACCGCGGTGCCCGTACGGAGGTGATGGACCTCCCGTACAGTGCCACCTGCGGTGGTGTCCCCGTCCCCGGAGGTGTCCTCTTCGCCCGGTCCGGCAACCAACTCGTTGCAGTGAACCGGATCGGGGAAATCGCCGCCCGCGTGCGACTTCCCGCACGCATCGACCGGCTACTTCCCGACAGTCGATCCCTGGTACACGCCATGGGCAAAGGCCACCTCACCACGGTCGACATCTCGGCCTCCATAAGTGGCCTGACCTGAGGGCCCGGATCGGGTGCTGCGCTGCGGCGTGGAAATGCAGGGAGCCGGTGGCATCCGCCTCTGCCGCTGACGCGGCGCCAGGCTCCTTGACGAGGGCGATCGGTTGAACGCCCGGTCGTGCTGACGTAAGTGCCTCGGTGCGATGACGAGGGCGCGGATCGGTGACGCGTTGACGAGGTAGAGTCTCGCGTCGTGGTGGCAGGGGTTGATCAACAGGGTGAGGATGGCCGCCGTCTCGGTCAGGAAGCGATGCGGCGGCTACGGCTCAGGTCCGTCTGTGCGATCGACCCCGGACTCACCGACTCCGAACTTGACCGGATCGAGCAAGAATTCGGGTTCCGGCTTGCCGTCGACCACCGGGCCTTTCTGTCCGCAGGACTGCCGGTGAACGCCCGGTCCGAGCCACGCGAGCCGGGCGTGATCGACACCCACCCGCAGCCGTGGCCCGACTGGCGCAACGGGGACCGCGACCAGCTGCGCAGCCTGCTGGACTGGCCCAGCGAAGGAGTGCTGTTCGACGTCGAGAACAACGGCTTCTGGTACGACGGCTGGGGTTCACGTCCAAGCGGCACCGCAGCGGCATTGGCGACAGCGACGCGCATGCTGGCGCAGGTTCCGAAAATGGTGCCCGTGTACGGGCACCGGTATCTCCCTGGTGACCCGAGGGCCTTCGGCCACCCGGTGCTTTCGATGTGGCAGACCGACATCATCTACTACGGGTTGGATCTGGCCGACTACATCGGCCGGGAGTTCGGTCGAGTGGGCCCAGGCGAAACCCCGTGGGAGCCGACGGCGAGCGTCGAGTTCTGGCGCGATCTAGTCTGAGCCGTACTCTTTCCGGCCGTTCCATCTGCCGGGGCAGCCCCAAGCCAGAGCAGGTGTGTGGCGAGCGAAGCGTCGTCGGCAATTCCAGTGGAGGGCTGTCTCTATCGCCCTGGTCAGACGCGCACATCTGCCGCCGAGCCGGCGCCACAGACGGCGACCGCCCCCGGCGTCCAGCCTCCGGTCGTGCCGATGACCGTGCATCCGATCATCACCGTGAAGGGCTTGATGTTATAGCTGGGAACGATGGGCGGACCGAGGTCGACCGCTCCGCTGATTCTGGCGACGATGCCGGATCCGGTGTGTGTCGCGCTGGCGGACATCGATGACGGTCTGCGGGGCGCCGCACCCTGGTGGACTTCGATTTCGCTGTTGCTCGACGTGTCGAGTAGGTGGGCGGCGAGGCAGCCGACGCTGTTGGCGTTCGCGATTTCCTCGTTGACGTCGATCGCGGGGGCGAACATGCGGGCTGTGGCCGTCCTTGCGGTCGGCGAGAGTGCGTAGGTGAAGCAGCCGAGGTACCCGAGTCTGCGGCACTCGGTTGCCAGCCGATCGAAGTCGGGCTGCATGGACAGCAGCGTCCGATGATCTCGAACGGGGACGAGAAGTCGTGGCGTGCCGGGCGAAGCGACCCGAACGTCGGCGGCGATGTCCGTTCGTTGCAGGCCGAGGGCCGCGATGATGCCACCGCCGGTGGCGTCGGCGTGGTCCGCCAGGGCGATGACGCCTTGGTCGAACCAGACTTCGCCACCGCCGCGACGGCGGATGGCGGTCGTGGCGAAGGTGCGGCCTGCGGTGCGCTGGCGCCCGTGGTGCTCGGTTGCGCCGCTGCGGTGAAGCAGGACGGCTTGCGCGGCGATCGTGCCATGGCCGCAGTTCGTGAGTTCCCCGGCGCTGGTGAAGAAGCGCACCGTGAGCGTGTCCGCTGTGCTGGTGTCGATGAACGCGGTGTGGGAGGTGGCGGTCCTACAGGTGATGGCATGTCGGTCGTCGTCGTGAGGGTAGCGTCGTCGATCACGACCGCGGTGGGGCTGCCGCCTTGACCGTCGCGGGTGCAGGCGTTCACCACTGCCATAGGTGGGCCAGCCATCAGGCGGCCGTGATGTCGGCGAAGCGGGGAGCGCCGCGCTCGAGGTCGACGCGTGCGGTGCGGGCGGCGAAGCAGATCGCGTGGTACCACCCGCACAGGAGGAGCACGTCGAGCAGTTGCCGCTCGTCGAGCAGTTCCTGCGCGCATCGCCACAGTTCGTCGTCGACGTCGGACGAGTCGTGCAGGGCATCCACCATCCGGATGAGTGTGGCTTCGCGGCCGGCCGTCCAGCTCGGATCGTCAGGGGAACCGCAGGTGAGCGAGGTGACCTCGGCCGGCGTGAGTCCGGCCCGGTCGGCGAAGACCATCACGTGGACGCCCCACTCGTATTCGCAGCCGCAGCGCGCGCAGGTGCGCAGGATGACAATTTCCCGCTCGCGGAGTGTCAGGGTCAGGTCACGGCCGAGTTCGTACCTGCCCCAGTTGCTCATCGCGGTGGTCATCGGCAGATTCTTGGCGAACGTCCGGAACAGGCCGATGGGAGGCATCCCGACCGGCATCATCGTGGCGAGTTGTGCCGCCACGTCCGGCGCGAACGGCGGTTCGAGCGTCGAGATGCGAGCCATGGCCACCCTCCAAAGCTTCGGATTCAGAAGCACGGTAGCGATTCGATTTCCGAAGCGCCAGGGGTGATGCTTCGCGGTTCAGCTCTCGCCGTCCTCGCTCAGTGCTGCGGCCCACGCTTCGGACCAGCGAACAAGCGGACGCAATGCCTGGTAGGCGCCACGGCCCAGACCGGTGAGCGTGTAGGCCGCGTCCGGCTGCTGGGCGACGAGGTGGGCGTCAAGGAGTTCGGTCAGCCGTTGCCGCAGGACACTGGAAGACATGTTGTCGCAGCGCTGCTGCAACGCGCGGAACCCGACCGGTCCGTGCTGCAGCTCCCAGACGATGCGCAGATTCCAGCGGCGGCCGAAGAGGTCGAGGGCCGCCATGAGGGGCCGCCCGGTACTCGATCCGCGTACCGGCCGGCCCGGCTTGGGTGCCGCCATCGCCTGCGACGCCCAAGCCACGGACGTCTCGGACAACCTCGAGCGACTCGGCACCGACCACGGGCGATGTCCCACACCCGCATTGCCCAACGATGCTCAGGGACGAACCTGGTCACCGACCCCGGTAAATGAGGGGTTTTCGGGGGGCGGCCCAAAACCCCATAGACAAACTAAAGCCCTGACCAGCGTTTCCGCTGGTCAGGGCTTTCTGCCTGTCGGGACGGCCGGATTCGAACCGACGACCCCTTGACCCCCAGTTTTGCAACGATTCTGTCACGGCATGCCGGAATCTATTTATACGTCCCCTAATTCGGACAGAGCGACATCTCCCCATGACGGCCCCTGCCACCCGGTGTTGGGAACGTCGCCACCCACACACTCTCGTCGTTACCGTTCCCGTTACCGCGAGAAGTCAAGGACCATTGGTGCCGCCAGGTTCGGGTAGTTTCGTCGCGAAGACGCAGCCAGGCAGACCGTCACCACCCCAGCCCGGTTCTGCAGGACTCCCTGCCCAGCGCGTGCGCGGCACATCTGGGAACGCCGACCGGAGCGCATCGTCGCACCGCATCTGGCAAAGGTTGTGGTACTCAGTGAAGGCTCTGATTTCGTAGACTTCGCCGGTGCAAATGATCTCCATGCAGCCGGCCCCCTTGTCGACGGACGCCATCGTCCTTCGCGAAGCCATCACGCGGGCACAAACCGGTCTTGTCGACCGGGAGCTGGTCGCCGAGGTTGTCGTGCTCTGTGCCGTCGCCGGCGAGCATGTGCTCGTCATCGGCGCACCGGGCACCGCCAAGTCTGAGGCCGTACGGCGAACGGCTGACCAGCTCGGCGGCCGGTACTTCGAGTACCTGCTGGGACGGTTCACCGAGCCGAACGAGATTTTCGGCCCTGTCGACCTCCGCCGGTTACGTGAGGGGTCGGTGGAGTTCGAGACCTCGGGCATGCTGCCCGAGGCGGAGGTGGCGTTCCTCGACGAGGTCTTCCTCGGTTCGACGGCGGTCCTCAATACACTGCTGGGGATTCTGAACGAACGAGTGTTTCGGCGCGGATCAAGTGTCCTGTCGTGCCCGCTGCGTGTCTGCGTGGGCGCCGCAAACAGCCTGCCTGATGACCCCGCTCTCGCCGCGTTCGCGGACCGGTTTCTGGCTCGCGTCTTCGTCAATCCGGTCCCGGACGCGCGACTCGACGAGCTGCTGGAGGTGGGGTGGAACGTGGATTCTCGGCGGCCCGATCTGACGGGATCAATGCTGCCGGCATTGGATCGGCTTTCTCAGGCGGCTCGTGAATGTGACCTTACGGGTGTGCACGGCCCGCTGGCGTCCGCGATCCGTCAGATGCGCCAAGCCGGCGTACCGCTCAGTGACCGCCGGGTGGTGCGTTCGCAGCGCCTGGTGGCCGCTGCGGCGACCCTGGACGGGCGCGGTGCGGCGACTGCCGACGACCTCTGGGTGCTTCCGCTGATCGCGCCGACACTCGACGCTCAAGCCTCGGCCCTGGAGGCACTGTCAGACCTGGTGGCGCAGGGACGAAACGCCAGTCTGGTGTACGCGGCGGAGGAGTTCGCCCGGGGCCCGCAGGCCCGTGCAGCCCGGCTGGTCGAGACTGGCCGACGCCTGCTCGACGAGCTGGGCACCGGGCCGCTGACGCACGACGGCCGGCTGCGCTACGAAGCGACGCTACGGGAGATCGACGCGGGGTTCGTCCTGGCCGATGCCCCGCAGGCGCTGCAGGAAATGCGCGGCCTCCTAGTCGCCGCGATCCGGCGATGAGCGCGCCTCACCTGTCCCTGCAATGGCGTGGGCGCGACACCCCGTTGCCCGCTGCGGCTGTGGCAGCGTCGGGTGCGGTGGTGGCGGAGTTGCGCGCGGACGCGCTGATGCGGGTAACTGCAGGCGCCCACCTACGTGCCTGCGCCGGCCGGGAACAGGGCTGGTTGATCGTGCTTGGCGATCGGGCAGAGCTTCCGTGGGCTGACGGCGCGATCTACCTCGGCTGGGACGATGGTGTGCTGGTACCGACGCTCGCCCAGCCGTGGCCGTGCGCGGATCTGTTGCGCGAGCCTCTGCGCCACCTCACCAACCAGCAGACCGGACTGATCGCATTGTTGCCCGGACTGGTCCTGGCTGGCCCGCTGCCGCGGGAACCACTCGACCCCGCACGGCTGGCACCCTCATGACCGACCGCTTGGCTCTCCCGGCAGCGCTGGTTCCCTGGGCGTCGGCGCTGTCCGCATTGACCATCGATGTGGCACTTGCCATGGGCCCGTTGGTACGACAGATCAATGACCTGTTTGCCGTGACGGAGGGCGGCTCGACGGAAGACGGCCAGCCAGACGGGTACGACGGCCTGGCGGCCCGTGGCACCATCGAGCGGCTGCTCCCGTCGCAGTTGCTGTTGATGCAGGAGCTACCGGACGAGTTCATTCGCCGCGCCGCCGGCGGGGAGCTTCTGTACCTGGCACCGGCCAATCGATCGGCCGCGCTGCGTGGACGGGTAGCCGTCCTCGTCGACACCGGCCCAGGGCAGCTTGGTGCCGCCCGGCTGGTCCAGCTCGCTGCGCTCATCGCTCTGCATCGCCGGGCCGCCGGCCAGGGACGGTCAATGGTGGTCGGAGTGCTGGGTGAACGGCCGGGCAGCTGGCGGGGCGGTGAACTGAGTAAACAGCTCGCCGGTTGGCTGGTCGCCCGCAAAGCTGCCGAACCGACCCCGACGACCGTGAGGGAGTGGAGGGAGCAGCTGGATGCGGCCGATCAGGCCTGGCTGCTGACCGGGCCGCGACTGGCCAGTCACCTGCCCGACAGGAGCCGGGTGCTGGTAAGTAACGAGCAGGAATGGGGTGTCGACGGAGCGACCGTTGTACGAGTCGTCGTCGGTGAGCGGCATCTCGATCTCCCGTTGCCTCGCGGTGAGGTCGCCCTGCGGGTCCTGCGCGGCACCGGCTTCCGTGACGCCTCCGTCGGTGTCAGCGCTGGCACCGGTCCCCTGCGGAAGCCGATGTTCCCGAGCGCGGCGCCGTACCTGATCGCCCGTGGCGACGGCCCTGCTGAAGTCCTCTCGGTCCGGGTGCCGACCGGGCGACCGCGACGACACCAGCTGCCCGGTCCGGCGCTGGCAGCCTCCTGGTTGGGTCGCCGGCTCGTGGTCCTGACCTGCGTCGACGAGACGCTACGGGCGGTCGTGACTGGTAAGACGCTGGGCCGACTGCAGGAGCTCTCGGTACCACTGGCCGCGATTGGCATGACGGTCAGCGAGGTCGAGGCAGCCACGGAAGGGGCCCTGTCGCCACTCTATTTCCAGGGGGGTGTCCTGCTCTGCCAGCTCGGTGGCAACTGGTGGAGTCTGTCCACCGAGGGCAGCCACCAGCTGTCGTCGTACGTGACGGTTGCCCCCGGCAGGCAGATGGATGACCCGCGCTTGGCCTGGCGGGCCGGCACCCATATCGGGGTCACGGGCGTGGCTGGTGGGGCGCGGATTCCCGCTGATGCTCAGGTCGTCCTCGGAGCCGGGACGAGGACGGCCTGGTCGTTGGGCGGCACCACCTGGCGCATCCACGCTGCGGCCGGTCTCGTCGGCGACGTGACAGTCACGAAGGAGGCAACGGTGATCGGCTTGGTCGACATCGACGGTCCGCAGCTGGTGACCCTGTCGAGCGGCGGACTGATCGTCCGTCTGGTCTCGCCGGCTCGAACCCAGACCCTTACTCGCTGGTCGGGTGGTATCGCCGAGCCGGCCCTGCATCCGACCGAGCCATGGCTGGCGGTGCCACGCCCGGAAGGGCTGATCGACGTCGTCGATCTCGCCACGAACCACATCCTGCGTACCGTCCGGAGCACCGGATGAGTTCGTTCCGCGGCCGGCTCCCGGCCCGCGCACTCCTGATCGACGTCTGCCTGATCGGGGAGGCCGAGGCGCGCCGTCGGGTCGTCGAGGCCTGGCAGCCCGCAGCCGCACTGTTCGAGCTACCCGGCGGGGCGTGGCTGCTGGAGTTCGACCAGACGGTTGAGGTGCGCGCGGAACTGGCTCCTGGCCTCGTTCTCGTCGACAGCGGCGGCGTCTTACACCTCAGCGGCACACCCGTCGAGGGCGCCGCGCCCGGCGACGTGCTGATCCCGCGCGCCGGTGCGACAACGTGGGTCAGCCGGGCGGCGCTGACCCGCGTCGACCGGGATTCCTGGACCGACCTGACCGCTTTGCGGATCGAGCCGCTCGCGGCTTTGGACGGCCCGGTTGTCGCGGCGGTGGCGCCGTCGCCCTGGGAGCCGCTTCCACCCGCGCCTGGCCTGCGCGCGGTGGCCGGTGTCGCGCCGCCGCCGCGGCGGATCCGCCGGCTGCTGGCCGCGTCGACCCGTCCGAACCGTCGGATGCGGCTCTCTCCCACTGCTTCCGGGAAGCTCGCTGCGGTCGGCGCGGTCGTTTTCGTGTTTGGCCTTGCCGCGCTCGTCGCGGCGCCGCTCCGGATGCTGGTTATTGGCGTCGGCGCGGGCCTGCTGTACGGCCTCAGCAAGGTGATCGCTTCAGGCGACGCCGCTGCGGCGGACAACAGCCCAACGCAGACTGGTCGCGGCACGTCGTCGGGTGGCTGGTGGAACACGCTGCTCGCTCGGCTCGTGCTGACCAGCCGGGCCGCCTGGCTGGCTATCAGCGCGCAGCAGCGTTACCTACGGCGGCTCGACGCCGCATTCGAGCGCCGCGACTGGGACAAGGCGCTGCGTGAGGCGATCGCTGTCGGTGGTTCTAATGGGCCCCCGACACTTCGGCTTCCCCGACCACGCACCGGGGAACTCGTGCCGCACGCCCAGCTCGAGAACGGGTCGAGGGTCCCGCTCGGCTTCGGGGCCGAGCAACACCTGCGGACGCTCTACCGGCAGGCGGCCACCGAGCTCGACCGCGCCGGACGCGTCGAGGAATCCGCTTTCGTCCTCGCAGACCTGCTTGGTCTACCCGGCGAGGCCGTCGCACTGCTGGAGCGACACCACCAGTACCGCCTTGCCGCCACCCTCGCCGAGGGACGTGAGCTCGATCCGGACCTGGCGGTAAGACTGTGGTGGCGGGCCGGCGAGCGTGACCGTGCGCTGCACGTTGCGCGGTCACGGGGCGCATTTGCCGGAGCTGTCGAGCGACTGGCCCGGGTCGACGCAGTGGCTGCCCGACAGTTGCGGGCCGAGTGGGTGCGCGCACGACAGGCCGCCGACGATCATGTCGGTGCCATTGACGCGGCATGGCCGGACACCGAGCTGCGCCCGCTCGTGGTGACGAACCTCCAGGCCGGCATGACGCTCAGCGGCCACACTGCGGGGTACCTGTTCGCACACCTCGTAACCTGGCGCCCGAGCACCGACACGGTGACCACCGCAATCACGCTGCTCGACGGTCGTGACCAGGAATTGGCGCCGGCCCAACGCGGCTTCCTGGTGGCACTGTCCGAGCTGCACTGCGCCGACAAGGCACAGGACCGCCGGCTTTGCACCACCGCGCTGCGTCTCATGGTCCGCATTGCGGGAGGTGATCCCCTCGGAGATGCCGACGAGCGCAGGCGGATCGCCGGCAGGCTCCGGCCCCGGGCTGACCGACTGGCCGCCGCCGACCTGCCACCGCTGCCGGCCGGACGAGCGCCCGCCCCGGGCACCCAGATTGACATCACGTCGACCGACGAGGCCGGACAACTACCGATCCATGACGCGGTCCTGCTCTCCGGCCGCACCATCCTGACCGCACACGGCGAATTCGGTGTACGCCTGATCGGCCTGGATGGACGGACCCGCGCCAGCTGGGACACGCCTGCACACCAGCTTGTCGTCGCCGACCACGGTGCCAATGTCCTGCTCGTAGCGCGGCGCGGTCCCGCCTGCGAAATCCGCAGCCTGAACCTGAGCACGCGCCGGCTGCGGCCGCCCGTCGTCATCACCGCGCACCACGTGCTGCCCAGCTACGACGGTGCGTTGCTCACCGTGGTCGATGACGACGGCATCGTATTCATCGACCTGACCGCCGCCACCCCCCGCATCACCTGGCGTGAACTGGACCCCACCAGCGCGGTTATCGACATCGCCCGGAGCCCGACCAGCCTCGCCGCACTGGTCCGGGTCAACCATCAACTGGGCTCCGGCGCAGCCCGCACCGAGGTGTGGCGCTGGGACTTACCCTCACTCATGCTGCGGACGCGCCGAACGGTCCACCTCGACGACCTCGCCAGCGTCGCGCTGCTCGCGTCCTCGACGCTGACGACCACCAGCCACGACGAGCACACCGACACCTACCACGTGGTTGGGCACGGATCAGAGGCCCGGACCGTGGATACGAAGCCGACTCCGTTGGCCAGCGGCGAGACGTCCGCTCTACGCATCGACCGTCCAGACCACACCGCTGTGGAAGTCGTCGACGGCAATCTACGCGTCGTCTTTCCGCCAATTGTCGGCGCGATCGGTATTCGACGCCACGCTAACACCCTCACAGTGTGGGAGCCGAACGGCAGGTTGGTCGTCATCGACCTCACGCTTTGCCAGGCCGTCGCTAGCCTGCGGACCCGTCTCTAGGCGGAAAACTTCACCGGGCCAGGCTCGTCCTGTTCGCTGCGACCATCGCGCTTCCACGATCGGGGCGAGCCCTCTAGATGCCGAACCGCTGGGTGAAGTTGTGGATAAACGTCTCGGTTGGACCCCCCGCGAACACCTGGCGTGCCGCACCAAACTGCGCAAGCATGGCGCGGGCCTTGGGCAGGTCGCCCAACATTGCCAGGCAGACAGCCAAAGTGCCGTACTCGACCTGTGACTTAGGCTGTCCGAGCAGCGTGTCAACCACGGCCGACAACGTCTGATGCCTGGCCAAGAACGGCTCACCGTAAGACCACAAGTCAGCAACCAGCTGGGCAACGGCCTCGTCTACCTGCTCAGGCGACGCGACCCACCAGCGAGACGGCGCGACGTTCGTTGGCTCCTGGCCGCGGATCAAATCGATCATGCTTGCGCCCACCTGGCACACAGTGCCCCTTCGACCATAGAGGCACCTCTGCAACTCCGCAGCGGCGACGTGTTCGACGCCTGCGGTGGAGTCGAGCGAGACAATGTGGCGTCCTGCGAGGTTGACTCCGAAGTGGAAGACAAACCCGTTGAAGGGCTTACGCACAAAGGCAACCTCATCATCGGGCACGAAACGATGACGCCGCCATCCACCTGCTTCCAGCCGGTCGTTCAATCGGTCGGCTACCCGGACCGCAATCGGGGTGGCCGGCTCTGGTCCTGACGTCATCCGGGAATCGTGGCACGCGACGTGATGGCTCTTGCAGCGGCACGGACGAGGTGGTGACTTGAGCCGAGAGCCGCGAGCACGCGACCAGGCCACGCCTTCACGTCATCCACAGGACAGGGCATCGGCACCTGCGACCGTCGCCTTACTGAGGCCAGGAGCCGGGCCAACCGGAGATCCTGCTGCGCCAGGGGCTCCTGGGACCGCCCGACCTAGCTAGACAGGTGGCAACATCTGCAGCGCTTGACGCCGAATCAAGAACCAAAATGCCGCTCCATCCAGAACGCAGATGAAGCGGCAGGTCAGAGCGTTCTACAGGGCGCACACCGACGGCCAACCACCCCCGTGGTTACCGCCAACAATGATCATCCGTTACAGGATGTTACCGCCGTTACCTGAGAAGATCTTCATCTCCCCAGGTCAATCGGTCGGGACGGCCGGATTCGAACCGACGACCCCTTGACCCCCAGTCAAGTGCGCTACCAAGCTGCGCCACGTCCCGCCTCCGCGTGGTTTCCCCCGCGGCAGCCGGTACAGCTTAGCGCAGCAGCTCCGGGTCGTCCGCACAGGCCCCACCGCCACCGCGACTGGACCGAACCACCGCACAACCCCTAGAGCGTCCTAGGAGGGTGGGGTTGGATGGACGAATGCCGGATGGGCAGGTTCACCCATCCGGCATTCGCGGAGCAGAACGGCAGAACGGCAGAACGGCAGAACGGCAGAACCGTCAGCCGTGCGCCTTACCTCGGCCGCCGGGGCCGAGCTTCTTACGCGGGCGGACCGAGATCTCGATGGGGCTGCCCTCGTACCCGAATTCCTCGCGGAGCTTGCGCTCGACGAAGCGCTGGTACCCGGCGTCCAGCGGGCCGGTGGTGAAGAGCACGAACCGCGGCGGCGCCACACCGGCCTGCGTCGCGAACAGGATCCGCGGCGCCCGCCCACCTCGCACGGGGTGGGGGGTGGCCTGCACCAACGCGGTGAGCCACTGGTTGAGGTGCGCGGTCGGAACCCGGGTTTCCCAGCTGGCCAGCGCCTTGTTCAGGGCCGGAGCGAGCTTGTCCACGGCACGGCCGGTCATCGCCGACAGGTTCAGTCGGATCGCCCAGGGGATGCGGCGCAGTTCCCGGTCGATCTCCTTGTCCAGGTAGTACCGCCGGTCGGCGTCGACCAGGTCCCACTTGTTGAACGCGATGACCAGCGCCCGACCCGACTCGGTCACCATCGACAGGATCCGCTGGTCCTGCTCGCTGATCGGTTCGCTGGAGTCCAGCAGCACCACGGCCACCTCGGCGGCCTCGATCGCGCCGGCGGTCCGCAGGCTGGCGTAGTACTCGGTGCCGCTGGCCTTGCCGACCCGCTTACGCAGCCCGGCCGTGTCGACGAGCTGCCAGGTCTGGCCGCCGATCTCGACCAGGCTGTCCACCGGGTCCACAGTGGTGCCCGCCACCGAGTCGACGACCGCCCGCTCCTCACCGGAGAACCGGTTGAGCAGGCTGGACTTGCCGACGTTCGGCCGTCCGACAAGCGCCACCCGGCGCGGTCCACGCGGACGGTTCTCCACGATCGCCGGCGCCTCCGGCAGCGCGGCGAGGATGGCGTCCAGCAGGTCGCCGGAGCCGCGCCCGTGCAGCGCGGACACCGGGAACGGCTCACCGAGACCGAGCGACCACAGCGAGGTGGCCTCCATCTCGATGGAGTTGTTGTCGGCCTTGTTCGCCACCAGGATCACCGGCTTGGCGCTGCGCCGCAGCATCTTCACCGCGGCCTCGTCCACGTCGGTGGAGCCCACCATTGCGTCGACCACGAAGAGCACCACGTCGGCGGTGACGACCGCCGTCTCGGCCTGCGCCGCGATGGCCGCGGCCCGGTCCTTCGCGTCCGGCTCCCAGCCGCCGGTGTCCACCACGGTGAACGCCCGGCCGTTCCACTGCGCGTCGTACGGAACCCGGTCGCGGGTCACGCCAGGGACGTCCTCGACGACCGCCTGCCGGCGGCCGATGATCCGGTTGACCAGCGTCGACTTACCCACGTTGGGGCGACCGACGACGGCCACCACCGGCTGCGGGCCGGTCGGTTCCTCGACGGCGAGGTCCGGCTCCCGCAACTCGACCCAAGAACCCTCGCTCATGCCGCTCCTCCGCTTCGCTCCGGAGCGCCATGAGGCACAACCGCGACACTCATGCCACGCCCCGCTCGGTGAGCAGCTCGCGCAGCCGCGCCACGACCTCGTCGATGCCCAGCTCGGTGGTGTCCAGCACCACCGCGTCGGGCGCCTGGGCCAGCGGGTTGACCTTGCGGGTCGAGTCGAGACGGTCCCGCCGGGCCAGGTCGGCGGCGGTGGCCGCGACGTCGGCGGAGTCCTCGGCGCTGCGCCGGGCCGCACGGGCCGCCTCGGAGGCGGTCAGGAAGACCTTCAGGTCGGCGTCCGGCGCCACGACCGAGCCGATGTCGCGCCCCTCGACCACCATCCGCCCAGCGTTGGCGATCATCTCGCGCTGGCGGGTGACGAGCAGCTCGCGAACGGCGGGCACGGCGGCGACCGCGGACACGGCTCCGGTCACCTCCGGGCCCCGGATGTCCGCGTCCACGCCCACACCGTCGACGGTCACGGCGTACCCCTGCGGGTGGGTGCCGATGTGCAGCTTGACCTCGCCGGCGACCTTGGCCACCGACGCGGCGTCGGTCAGGTCCACGCCGGAGCGCAGCACGGCCCACGTGATCGCCCGGTACATCGCCCCGGTGTCCAGGTAGCGCGCGCCGATGCTCACGGCGAGTCGCCGCGACACGGTGGACTTACCCGAACCGGACGGCCCGTCCACAGCGACCACACATCGCTCGGCCCGTACGTTTTTCTCCACCGTGTCCTCCTCAGCCCGTACCTCGCGGATCGCCCGGTGATTCGGCGCCGCAAGCGGTTTGGTCAATCGTCATCAATCATGCCCGGGCCCTCTGACGGGCCCGCGCGCGACACCGCCGGAGGCGACCCACGCCACCCGGACGACCGCGTCTCGGCCGTTGCGGAGCCTACCGGCTGCCGTACCCCGAACTCGGGGGTCAGTCACCCACCGCGTTGAACAGGGCGGCGACCTCGGCGTTGGTCAACCGCCGGAGCCGCCCGGTGCGCAGTTCACCGAGCCGGATCGGACCGATCGAGGTACGCACCAGCCGGGTGACCGGGTGCCCGACCTCGTCCATCAACCGCCGGACGATGTGCTTGCGGCCCTCGTGCAGGCTCAGCTCCACCTGGGCGCTTTTACCCAGGGTGTCCACCACCTTGAACGAGTCGACCTTGACCGGCCCGTCCTCCAGCTCGACGCCCGCGAGGAGCCGCTTGCTCAGGTTGCGCGGAATCGGGCCGACCACCTCGGCGAGGTAGGTCTTCAGCACCTGGTACGAGGGGTGCATGAGCTTGTGCGCGAGGGTGCCGTCGTTGGTGAGCAGCAGCAGCCCCTCGCTGTCCGCGTCGAGCCGCCCCACGTGGTAGACCCGCTGCTCCAGCCGGGCGCCGATGAAGTCCGCAAGCTCGTTTCGTCCCTTGTCGTCCGCCATGGAGGTGACCACCCCGCGCGGCTTGTTCATCGCCACGTAGACCAGGCGGACGTCGACCTGGAGGCGCTCCCCGTCCACGTGGATCACGGCGGTGGCCGGGTCGACCTTGTCGCCGAGCTTGGCGACCCGCCCGTCCACCGTGACCCGCCGGCGGAAGATCAGGTCTTCGCAGGCGCGCCGGGAACCGACGCCGGCGGCGGCGAGCACCTTCTGCAGGCGCTCAGCCCCCTCATACACGGGGGCGTCGGATTTGGGGGAACGGTTATCGGGTCGCATCAGCAAGCTCTTCTACGTCGTCGGGCAGGAAGGGTGCGAGGGGCGGCAGCTCGTCGACGGTGTTCAGCCCGAGCTTCTCCAGGAACAACGTGGTGGTCCGGTAGAGGAACGCCCCGCTGTCCTGTTCGGTGCCGCACTCCTCGACGAGGCCACGGGTGACAAGGGTACGGATGACCCCGTCGCAGTTCACACCCCGGATGGCTGAGATTCGCGAACGGGTCACCGGCTGCTTGTAGGCGACCACGGCGAGCGTCTCCAGCGCCGCCTGGGTCAGCCGCACGGACTGCCCGTCCAGCACGAACCGCTCAACGTAGGTAGCGTATTCCGGCCTGGTGTACAGCCGCCACCCGCCGGCCGCCCGGCGCAGCTCGAACCCGTGCCCAGCGGCCGTGTAGCCGGCGGCGATCTCGTCGAGCATCGGCCCGACCCGCTCGGCCGGCTGCTCCAGCACCTGGGCCAGCACCAGCTCGCTGACCGGCTCGTCGACGACGAGCAGGATCGCCTCCAGCGCGCCGCGCAGCTCGGCGTCGGCCAGCTCGGGCGCGGGCTCCGGCGCGGCCGTCGCCCTCCGCCGCCCCGCCAACTGCCGCCGGGGTACGTCCCCAGCGCCCCCCGACTCCCCCGCCGTGCCCTCCGGCACCGCCGCGCGGTCCGGCCCCGGCGCGTCCTCCACCGTCGCTGCGAGGACCGGCCCCGGCGTGTTCTCCGTCACCCCTCCGAGGTCCGAATCCGCCGAGCCGATCTCCTCCGACGCCGCCTCGACCGGGCCCCGTGCACCCCGACTCACGCCGTCCGGAGCCGCCTCCAACGAGCCTGGCTGCTCCTCGGCGTCCGATGGCGTGGCGGGTTCCTCGGACGGCGTCGGGGTGTCGGCGGCAGGTGGGCGGGGGCGGTCCCACGGGGGGACCCAGGCGGCGGCCTGCTCGGCCAGTGAGTCCCGGCGTTCCTGCTCACTCATCCCGCTCACCCTCCGTCGTACCCGTCCCGTTCGACCCGCCGGCCTCCCCCACCGGCTCCGAAAGCGCAGACCCCGACGGCTCAGGTTCCGGGTCGGCCGGACTGCCGGCGTACTCGTCGACGTGCAGCTCGGTGTCGCCGTCGGTCGGGCCGGTCCAGCGCACGGTCAGCTCCTCCAGGGCCTGCTCCTGCACGAACGAGACCAGGCCCTCCCGGTACAGCTCCAGCAGCGCGAGGAACCGGGCCACCACCTCAAGGGTGGCCTCGCAGTCGGCGCAGAGCAGCGAGAACGTGGCGGTGCCGGCCCGGCGCAGCCGGGCGCTGAGGATCGCCGCGTGTTCCCGGACGCTGACCCGGACCATGTGCACGTGGGCGACGGAGACCTCCGGCACCGGCTTCGGGGTCATCGCCTTCACGGCCAGTTTCAGCAGCCGCTGGGGGCCGATGCCGAGCACCAGGTCGGGCAGCGCCTCGGCGTAGCGGGCCTCCAGGCTGACCGCGCGCGGATAGCGTCGGCCGCCGACGGCCTCCAGTTCGGCGATGTGCGCCGCCGCCTCCTTGTACGCCTTGTACTGCAACAGCCGGGCGAAGAGCAGGTCCCGGGCCTCCAGCAGGGCGAGGTCGGCCTCGTCCTCGACGTCGGCGGCGGGCAGCAGCCGGGCGGCCTTCAGGTCGAGCAGGGTCGCGGCGATGAGCAGGAACTCGCTGGCCTCGTCCAGGTCCCAGTCGTCGCCCATCGCCCGGATGTAGGCGATGAACTCGTCGGTGACCGTGTGCAGGGCCACCTCGGTGACGTCGAGCTTGTGCTTGCCGATGAGTTGCAGCAGCAGGTCGAACGGGCCGGTGAAGTTGGCCAACCGCACCGTGAAGCCGCTGACAGCCGGCTCGGCGGGCTGCGCACCGTCGACCACTGCCGGATCGGCGGTCTCGGGCGGGTCGAGGGGTGGCGCGGTCACCGGACGACCGTAGTCCACGAGGCGGGCACCGGGCGTTCCGGCTACCGCTCCGACTGGGCGGCGATCACCTCGCGGGCCAGCTGACGGTAGTTGCGGGCCCCGGAGGAGGCCGGGTCCATCGTCGTGATGGGGGCACCGGCCACGGTGGACTCGGGGAACTTCACCGTCTTGGTGATGACCGTCTGGTAGACCTTGTCGCCGAACGCCTCGACCACCCGCTGGAGGACCTGCCGGCAGTGCGTGGTGCGGCTGTCGTACATGGTGGCGAGGATGCCTTCGAGCTCCAGGTCGAAGTTGAGCCGCTCGCGCACCTTGTCGATGGTGTCGAGCAGCAGGGCCACACCGCGCAGGCTGAAGAACTCGCACTCCAGGGGGATGAGCACACCGTGCGCGACGGTCAGCGCGTTGATCGCCAGCAGGCCGAGCGACGGCTGGCAGTCGATCAGGATGTAGTCGTACTCCTTGCGGACCGTGCGCAGCACCCGGGCCAGGGCCATCTCCCGGGCGACCTCGTTGACGAGCTGGATCTCGGCGGCGGAGAGGTCGATGTTCGCCGGTAGCAGGTGCAGGCCCGCCACGTCGGTCTTGATGAGGACGTCCTCGGCGATCACGTCGTCCTGCATGAGCAGGTTGTAGACGGACAGGTCGAGGTTGTGCGGGTTGACGCCGAGGCCCACCGACAGGGCGCCCTGCGGGTCGAAGTCGACGAGCAGCACCTTGCGGCCGTACTCGGCGAGGGCGGCACCCAGGTTGATGGTGGTGGTGGTCTTGCCGACGCCACCCTTCTGGTTGGCCATCGCGATGATGCGGGCGGGGCCGTGCCGGTCGGTGGGCATCGGCTCGGGGATGGGCTTGCGCATCGTGTAGGCAGCCGGGTCCGCAGGACCCAGGTCCGCGCCGAGCGTGGCCTGCTGCTCGCGGAGCTCCGACGTCCAGGTCTCGGCACGGTCACCGTTGCCAGCCATGTGCTCGTTGCCCCCTCCCGACGACCCACCCGGCGTCGGAGCCGTCCGACGTCCTTCGCGGCGCCGCTGCGCACCCCGGTCGTGCCGCTCCAGGAGGTCCGCGCCGATGCCGACTGTACGCCACCGACCAGCAGGGGGTTCGGCACCGGCCCGGCGTGTCGGCGCCGACCGTGGCCGGGTCAGCCCCGGGCGCGGGGGTGGGCGGTGGTGTACACCTCGCGCAGCCGCTCCACGGTGACGAGTGTGTAGACCTGGGTGGTGGTCACCGAGGCGTGGCCGAGCAACTCCTGGACCACCCGGACGTCGGCGCCGCCGTCGAGCAGGTGGGTGGCGTAGGAGTGGCGCAGGGTGTGCGGGGAGACGGCGGTGGGACCGTCGACGGGGAGCCCGGCGCCGGCGGCGGCGCGGCGCAGGATGCCCCAGGCGCCCTGGCGCGACAGCGCGCCGCCGCGGGCGTTGAGGAACACCGCGGGGGTGCCCCGGCCGGCGGCGGCCAGCCCGGGGCGGGCCCGGACCAGGTAGGCGCGGACCGCGTCGACGGCGTACCCGCCGATGGGCACCAGCCGCACCCGGCCGCCCTTGCCGCGCAGCAGCACGGTGCCCTCGTCGGTGTCGAGGTCGTCCACGGCGGCGCCGACCGCCTCGGAGATCCGCGCGCCGGTGCCGTACAGGAACTCCAGCAGCGCCCGGTCGCGCAGCGCGAGGGGCGCGTCGTCGCTGGTCGCGGTGATCGGGCCGGCGGTCTCCAGCAGCCGGACCACGTCGTCGACGGGTAGCGCCCGGGGCAGCCGCCGGGGCGGCGTGGGTGGGCGGACGTCGCGGCTCGGGTCGGCGCCGGCCAGGCCCTCGCGCAGCGCGAAGCGGTGCAGGCCACGGACCGCGCTGGCGGCGCGGGCGGCGGAGGAGACGGCGAGCGGCGGGTGCGCGTCGTCGCCGGCGCGCAGCCGCGCCAGGTGCGACTCGACGAGGCCGGCGCCGACCGACGCGAGGTCGGCGACGCCGGCGTCGGCGAGTGTCGCCAGGTAACGCTCCAGGTCCCGACGGTACGAGGAGAGCGTGTTCGCGGAGAGGCCACGCTCGACGGTCAGGTGGTCGAGGTAACCCCGGACGGCACGCAGCAGCGCCGGCGTGGGTGCGGTGCCCACGCCGGCGGAGTCCGTGCCGCCGCTCAGCGCGCCACCGTTCAGGCCAGTACGTCGGCCAGTGGCAGCACGTCCATGCCGTGCGCCTCGGCGACCGGGCCGTAGGTGACCTGACCGGCGTGGGTGTTGAGGCCCAGCGCGAGGGCCGGGTCGTTGCGCAGCGCCTCGCGCCAGCCCTGGTTGGCCAGCTCCAGGGCGTACGGCAGGGTGACGTTCGTCAGCGCGTACGTGCTGGTGTTCGGCACCGCGCCGGGCATGTTCGCCACGCAGTAGAAGATCGACTCGTGCACCTTGTAGACCGGGTCGGCGTGCGTGGTGGGGCGCGAGTCCTCGAAGCAGCCGCCCTGGTCGATGGCGATGTCGACGAGCACACTGCCCGGCTTCATCCGGGAGACCAGCTCGTTGCTGATCAGCGTCGGGGCCTTCGCGCCGGGCACCAGCACCGCGCCGATGACCAGGTCGGCGTCGAGCACGGCCCGCTCGACCTCGTACGCGTTCGACGCGACGGTCTGCAGGTGGCCCCGGTAGATCGCGTCGGCCTGCCGCAGCCGGGCGACGTTCTTGTCCAGCAGCAGCACCTCGGACTGCAGGCCCAGCGCGATGGCGGCGGCGTTCATGCCGGAGACGCCGGCGCCGATGACCACGGTCTTGGCCGCGTACACGCCGGAGACACCGCCGGGCAGCACACCGCGCCCGCCGCCGGTGCGCATCATGTAGAACGCGCCCACCTGCGGGGCGAGCCGGCCGGCCACCTCGGACATCGGGGCGAGCAGCGGCAGCGACCGGTCGGGCAGCTCGACGGTCTCGTACGCGATGCCGGTGACCCCGCGGTCGATCAGCGCGTCGGTGCACTCCTTGGAGGCGGCCAGGTGCAGGTAGGTGAAGAGCACCTGCCCCTCGCGCATCCGGTGGTACTCCTCGGCGATCGGCTCCTTGACCTTGAGCACCAGCTCGGCGGTCTCCCAGACCTCGTCGGCGGTGGCGAGGATCGTCGCGCCGGCGGCGGCGAACTCCTCGTCGGTGATGCTGGAGCCAACCCCGGCGCCGGACTCGACGAAGACCTGGTGGCCGCTGCGAGTGAACTCGTTGACGCCCGCTGGCGTGATCGCCACGCGGTACTCGTGGTTCTTGACCTCGCGTGGGATTCCGACCTTCACGATGCAGACACCTCTCTTCGGGGCTGCTCTCCCCCGACTGCTCGGTGCCGCGACGGCCCCTTTGCCACCGCGGTACACCGGTCCCGCGGCGGCAGTCTAGGCGCGCCCGGGGCCGCCGCGAGCCAGCACAGTGGCATCCGCTGACCGGGTGGCCTGACGATGTGTCAGGGCCCGGCGCCAGCTCGGCGGTCGAGGGTCACCTCAGCCAACAGGACAGTGTTTCGCCATTATCGTCCCATCTGCCGGGCGGCGGTGCGGACAGCCGACGAGTGGATCACTAATGTGTCCGCCCATGACCACTCCTCCTTACCAGCCCGGGTACCCCCAGCCGGGGTACCCCCAGGGCGTCTCCGACAAGAGCAAGATCGTCGCGGGCATCCTCGGCATCCTGCTCGGCACCTTCGGTGCCGGTCGGTTCTACACCGGACACACCAAGATCGCCGTCCTCCAGCTCGTCGTGAGCGTGGTGACCTGCGGCGTCGGCGCCCTGTGGGGCGTCATCGACGGCATTCTCATCCTGGTCAACGGCGGTACGGACGCGCAGGGCCGTCCGCTTCGCGACTCCTGACCCAGCACGCCGAAAGGGGCCCCGCGGCTGACCGCGGGGCCCCTTTGGCGCGTACTCCCCCACCGGCTGGACCGGCGGCGACGCTCAGCGCGTCAGCGGCGCGTCCGCCCGGCGCAGAGACGTGAAACCGGTGTCCCGGGCGCGGGCCACGGCGAGCAGCCCGGCCACCGCGGCGGCGTTGGTGACCTCACCGGCCAGGACCATGGCGACCGCCTCGTCCAGGTCGATCCGGACGACCTGGAGGTCGGCCTCCTCGTCGTGGCGCTCGTGCCGCTCGTCGGCCGGCACGTCGGCGAGGTCCCGGGCCAGGAACACCCGGACCACCTCGTTGGTGAACCCCGGCGAGCTGTGCAGGTCGACGAGCACGTCGACCCGCCCGGCGGTGAGGTCGGCCTCCTCGGCCAACTCCCGCAACGCCGCCGCCGGCAACTCCTCGCCGGAGACGTCCATCAGACCGGCCGGCAACTCCCACAGGTGCCGCCCGACCGGGTGCCGGTACTGCCGGATCAGCACCACCTGGCCGGCGTCGTCGAGGGCCAGCACGGCCACCGCACCGACGTGGCGCACCAGGTCCCGCAACGCGGTCCCACCGCCGGGCATGGCCACCTCCTCGGTGACCACGTCGAAGATCCGCCCCTGGTACCGCTCCTGCCGGGACCGCACCTCGTAGCGGTGCTCCACCCCGCTCACGCCGCCGCCCCGCTCCGCGCGGCGAGGCCGCTGACCCGCGCGCTCACGACGCCGACGTGGCCTTCGTCGCGGCGCCGTTGCGGGCGGCCTTGCGCGTCGTCGGGGCCTCCGCCGCCCCGTCCAGGTCGACAGGCAACTGGTCGGCCTGCGAGTACGCCACCGCGGCCTTGACGAACGAGGCGAACAGCGGGTGCGGGCGGGTCGGGCGGCTCTTCAGCTCGGGGTGCGCCTGGGTGGCCACGAAGAACGGGTGCAGGCTGCGGTCCAGTTCGATGAACTCGACCAGCCGGCCGTCCGGGGAGGTGCCGGAGATGTGCAGGCCCGCCTTGGTCAGCGCGTCCCGGTAGGCGTTGTTCACCTCGTAGCGGTGCCGGTGCCGCTCGCTGATCTCGGTGCTGCCGTACGCCTCGGCGACGAGCGAACCCTCGGTCAGCGTCGCCGGGTACGCGCCCAGCCGCATGGTGCCGCCCAGGTCACCCCGGCCGGCGACGATGTCCTCCTGGTCGGCCATCGTGGCGATGACCGGGTGCAGCGCCTGCTCGTCGAACTCCACCGAGTTGGCGCCGTCCAGCCCGGCCAGGTGCCGGGCCACCTCGATCGTCATGCACTGCAGGCCGAGGCAGAGGCCGAGCAGCGGGATGCCGGCCTCCCGGGCGTACCGGGCGGTGCCGATCTTGCCCTCGATGCCACGGACGCCGAAGCCGCCGGGGATGAGCACCCCGTCCACGCCGGCCAACGCCGCGGCGGCGCCGGCCGGGGTGACGCACTCGTCGCTGGGCACCCACTTGAGCTGCACCCGGGCCCGGTGGCCGAAGCCCGCCGCCCGGATCGCCTCACTCACCGACAGGTACGCGTCGGGCAGGTCGACGTACTTGCCGACCACCGCGACGGTGACCGTGTGCCGGGGCCGGTGCACCCGCTCCAGCAGGTCGTCCCAGCTGGCCCAGTCCACGTCCCGGAACGACAGCCCGAGCCGGCGCACCACGTACGCGTCGAGGCCCTCGCGGTGCAGCACCTTCGGGATGTCGTAGATGCTCGGGGCGTCCGGTGCGGCGACGACCGCCTCGGCGTCCACGTCGCAGTAGAGCGACAGCTTCTCCTTGAGCTTCACCGGGATCTCCCGGTCGCAGCGCAGCACGATGGCGTCCGGCTGGATACCGATGTTGCGTAGCTGCGCCACCGAGTGCTGGGTCGGCTTGGTCTTCAGCTCACCCGACGGCGCCAGGTACGGCACCAGCGAGACGTGCAGGTAGAAGCAGTTGTCGCGGCCCAGGTCGTGGCGGACCTGGCGGATCGCCTCCAGGAACGGCAGCGACTCGATGTCGCCGACCGTGCCGCCGACCTCGGTGATCACCACGTCGGGGAGCTGGCCGTCCTCGTCCGGGTCGGCCATCGCCAGGATCCGCGACTTGATCTCGTTGGTGATGTGCGGGATGACCTGGACGGTGTCGCCCAGGTACTCGCCGCGCCGCTCCTTGGCGATCACGTCGGAGTAGATCTGGCCGGTGGTGACGTTCGCCTTGCCGGACAGCGCCCGGTCCAGGAACCGCTCGTAGTGCCCGACGTCGAGGTCGGTTTCGGCGCCGTCCTCGGTGACGAAGACCTCACCGTGCTGGAACGGGTTCATCGTCCCGGGGTCGACGTTCAGGTAGGGGTCGAGCTTCTGCATCACCACGCGCAACCCGCGCGCGGTCAGCAGGTTGCCGAGGCTGGAGGCGGTGAGGCCCTTACCCAGCGAGGAGGCGACGCCCCCGGTGACGAAAATGTGCCTGGTCGTCCGTGCTGATGGGGCCAAGGCCTGCTCCCGTGTCGTCTGTCGCGGTCATGCAGACCGCCGTGCTTGATCAGCAGAGTGATCACGCGATCCACGGGATTCGACGGTAACACCTCCCGGACGGGTACCCGCAGGCCGCACCCCGGCTGTGACACCTGCGGGCCGTCCGGGCGACGCCCGGCGCTCAGGAGGTGGCAACCTCCGGCGACGACCGGGAGACCTGACGCGGCGGTACGGGCGCCGTCGGCGCGGGCTCCGTCGTCGACCCGCTCGCGGTCGAGTCGGCCGGGTCGTCGGCGTCCCCGTCACCCGCCGGCGCCGCCGCCGGTCGGGTGACCGTCGCCGGTGCGCTCGCGGGCGGGCCGCTGATCGGACGCGGGTGCACCGCACCCAACGGCCCACCGCCGCCGGTCGGACCGTCGCCCCCACCGGCCGGGCCGACCCCGCCGGGCCCCGAGTCGTCGTCGGCGCCGTTGGCGCGGGAACGGCCCGCTGCCGGGCGGGTCCGGTCCGCGGCGTGCCCGAGCACCCGCAGCGCCGCCAGGGCCGCCATCGGCACCACCAGGGCGGCGGCGGCACCCATCACGTCCAGCGCCGCGCCGTCGAGCACGCCACCGAACACCGCGGCGACCACCGTGCCGGCAAGCGCGGCCCGGACCGCCGGGTAGATGCCGAACAACCGCATCAGCCCACCCCACGGCTGCAACAGGGCGAACCACACCAGCAACCCACCGGCCAGCGCCAGCACCGTTAGCGGGCTGTTGACCAACGTCTCGAAGTTCTCCGCGCTGGAGCGGTGCACCGCGAACCCGCCGGTCCCGTCGCCGAGCGCCGAGAGGAACCGGCCCAGGCTGCCCCGCTCCGCCGACGGACGCCGCAGGTCCACCACGGCGAACCCGATACCGACCGCGAGCGCGGCCATCGCGGCCCAGGCCAGCCGGCTGACCGTCAACCAGCCACCGGCGCTGATCACCGCGGCGACGCTCACCCCGGCGGTGAGCGCGATCGCGCCGACCGGGTCGGCACCCAGGTAGGGGCTGCCGACCACCACCACGGCGACACCACCCACCGCCACCATCACCGCCGGCCGCCAGCCCCGGGGCACCCGCTGGGCGAGCCAACCGCCGGTGACAAGCGCACCGGCGAGGAACACTCCCAGCCCCACCGTGCTCAACCCGGCGTACCGGCCGCCCTGCAACGCCGAGTAGCCGACCACGCTGTTCAGTTGCAGGCGGGACCCGGTGAGCACGTCAAGGCCGACCACGAGCGTGGTGAGGCCGGCCACCGCGCCGACCGGCCCGAGGGTGCCCGCGTACCCGGGGGCGAACCGCACCGCCGCGGTGCCCGCGGCCACCAGCAGCGCGGTCACCCCCGCGAAGATCCACCCGGGGTGCTCACCGCGCCACCACGGCACCGCGTCGGCGAGCAACGCCGCCGGCACCGTCAGCGCCGCGGCGACGAGCAGCAGCTCCACCACCGCCACGACCCGCTTGGAGACCGGCGTCGGACCGGCCGGGCCGGCGTGCGGACGGGCCCGGCGCAGCAGCGGCAGGATCGCCAGCGCCAACAGCACCTGCACACCGGCGAGCAGCGCGAAGAACAGACCGGAGACGGACCGCTGCGCCGCCGCCTCCCGGTCGGCGTTCGCCGGCGCGTCGATGGCCTCGGCCAGGTCGGTCGGACGGCCGCCGGTGCTGATGGCCGGACGACCCAGGAAGAGCCGCTCCGGCATGGGACGGCCCAACGCGGCGAGGGCGGTCGGCGCGAGGTCGACAAGTTGCAGGTACCCGTCCCGACCGGTGCTGGCCGAGGTGAGCCACCCCCGCTCCCAGCCCGGCCCGTCGGCGACCGCCACGTGCAGCCGCGACGGCTGCGCGGTGTCGGAGATCCCCGCGACGAGCACCAACGACCGCGGCGGCCGCGCCGCCAACACCCGGGCCAGCTCGGCGTCCGCCGCACGGGCCTGCTCGGCGCGGGTCGCCGGATCGACCCCGGCGACGGTGCCGAGGTCGACGATGCTCAGCACACACGAACCCAGCAGCGGCCGGGGGTCGGCCGGCAGCCCCGGGGCGTACCTGTCGACGCGGCCGAACGGTCGGGCGGCGGCCACCGCCGCGCCCGGCCCCACCGCGACCGAGCACCGCACCGACTCGGACAACGAGCCGGGCAGGGCACCCCAGGGCAGCCGTTGCTGGTTGTAGTGGACGACACTCTCCTGGTCGGGCAGGTTCGCGCCGATGCCGTCCGGCTGTTCGACGGTCACCGCCGTCGGCGCCGGGCACCCGTCGGCCGACCGGCTGCCGTTCCACGCGGCGAAGCTGCCCGCGCCCACCGTCAACCAGCCGTCCACCGGGCAGGTCGGCCGGTGCGCGGACCGCACCGACAGTGAGCCGATCGACCCGTTCTGGGCCATCCGCCACAGCGTCGGGGTGCTCTGCGGATCCACGTCCTCCCAGCGCAGCCCGGCGATCCCGGCGAGCACCACGAAGTCGGCGGTGCGTTGCGGGGTGCCCTGGGGTGGGCGGGCGGCGAGCGCGGTGACGCCGAGCGCCACCACGAGCACCGTCAACAGGGCGGGCGCGATTCGGCGCAGCATCATCGGTGTCCCGTTCTCGGGGCGTCGGAGCCCGGGGCGGCACCCGCCGAACCCCCGGTCTCCCCGGCCACCTCCGCGTAGAGGGCGACGAGCGCGGCTACGGTGTCCTCCTCGGTCGGCCACGTCGCCGCCTGTGCGGCGCCACGCCGGCCCCACTCGGCCCGCGCCGCCGGGTCGTCGAGCAACGCGCGGACGGCCGCGTCGAGGGCGTCCACGTCGCCGGCGGGAATCAGCGTGGCGGCGTCGCCGACGAGGTCCGGGAGCCCACCGACCGCGGTGGCCACCAGCGGCACGCCGGCGCGCAGCGCCTCCTGGGCGAAGAGCTGCCGGGCCTCCCAGTCGCTCGTCACCACCGCCAGGTCGGCGCCGGCGAGCAGGTCGGCCACGTCGGTGCGGTGCCCCAACAGGGTCACCGGCGCACGGGCGGCGGAGGTCCGCGCGGCGAGCGGCAGGTACGCCGGCCCGCTGCCCGCGATCACCACGACCGGCGGTGGGGTACGCGTCCGCCAGCGGGCCGCCGCGTCGATCAGCACGTCGTAGCGCTTCTGCGGGTGCAGCCGGCCAACCGAGAGGATCAACGGCTGGTCCGGGCGGACGCCGAACTCGGCGCGTACCGCCGCCGGGCGTCGACGTGCGGCGGGCAGCGTCGGCGCGGCGACCGGGGCGAGCCGGGCGTCGGCGGCACCCACCTCGGCGGCCCGACGCACCAGGTCCGCGGACGCGCCGAGCGCCACCCGCACACCCCGGGCCACCACCCGTTCGACCAGCCGGGACACCCCACCCCGCAGCCCACCCGCGAGCACCGCGTTGTGCCAGGTGACGATCAGCGGGGCGACCGGACGGGCCAGCACGGCGACCAGCCCGGCCCGCAGGCCGTGCGCGTGCACCAGGTCGACGTGAGCGGCGGCGAGCGCCCGGCGCAGCGCGAGCACAGCCCGCGCGTCGGCAGGCGTCGGGCTGGCCGGGATCTCCACCGGCGCGAAACGCGCACCGACCCCGGTGAAGTCGAACTGCTCCTGAGTGGCGGCGGGCCCGCAGACCAGGACGGTGACACCGCCGGCGACGAGGCCGCGCGCCACCGAACGGACGTGCTGGCCGACACCGCCGGTGCTGGACGCCAGCACCAACGCGACGGTGCCCGACCAGTCGGCAGGCAGAGGTGGCTCAGTCATCGCGTCGCCGTCTCCTTCCCGTCGCCCCGCTCCGCGGCGTCCGCGCCCGGTGTCGGCGCACCGCCGGACGGCCCCCGCCGACCCAGACGCCGCAGCACCCCGACGAGCAGTGGCTGTACGTCCCGCCGGTCGAGGAACCAGACCACGGCGAGGAACACCACCCCGACCAGAACCCCGGACAGCATGCCCTGACCGAGCGCGCCCGCCATCGTCGGGGTGCCGCCGTCCGACTGGTCGAGCCAGCGGCCCAGACCCCATCCGGCGAGCCCGGCGAGCAGACCGGCGAGGCCACCGGCGGCCCCGGCCCGCGCCGCGCCGGTCAACGCGGCACGCCCGACGCCGCGCCGCACCGCCAGGACCAGCAGGGCGCCGAGCACCAGCATCCCCACCGAGTTCGCCGACGTCACGGCCAACACCCGGTCGGCGGTGGGCAGCAGCACCGTCAACGGCAGCGCCACGGCCGGAACGACCAGCCAGCCGAGGGTGATCGCCACCGTCGCCGACCGGGTGTCGCCGCGCGCGTAGAGCGCCCGGGACAGCACCGCGAACAGGCCGTAGCCGAGCAGACCCGGCGCGAACCCGCTGATCGCCGCCGCGGTGGACGCCGGGTTGTCCGGGTAGAACAGGGCGGCGACCGGCTGCGCGGTGCCGATCAACGCCGCGACGCCGAGACAACTGAACAGCAGCACACCCCGCACCGCGCCGGAGAGGGTCCGTCGGTAACCGTCCTCGTCACCGGCGGCGCTGGCCGTGGCAAGCGTGGGATAGGACGCCACCGCCAGCGGCACCGCGAGGACCGCCCACGGCAGCAGGTAGATCGCCTGCGCCAGGTTGAACACCTGGGGTGAGCCGGTGGGGCCACCGGAGACCCGGTTCAGGACCACCAGGAGCGCTACCTGCTGCGCCGCGACCGTCACCGCGCCGGCCGTGGCCAGCCCGCCGATCCGGGCCCGCGCGTCAGCGGTGAAGGCGTACCCGAACCGGGGTCGCACCCGCAGCCGCCGCAGCGGAATCAGCAGCGACAGCGAGAGCACGACCACGCCCAGTGTGGTGCCACCGGACAGGAGCAGTTCACCGCTGCGGCCGACCTGGGCCACCGACACGCCCCGCCCCTGGGCGGCACCGAAGGCCACGTAGACGACGACCACGGTGAGGCTGGACAGCAGCGGCGCGATGACCGGCCACGCGAAGCGTCGGTGTGCCTGCAGGACACCGGTGAGCACGATGCCGATCCCGTACAGCGGCAACTGCGGGGCGAACACGCGCAGCATCCGGGCGCCGGCGGCGAGTTCCGCGGCCGACCGTCCCTCGCTGATCACCGAGATGATCGGGTCGGCGAACAGGACGACGAGCACGGCGAGCGGAACCAGCAGGCTCACCGTCCAGGTGAGCAGGGCGCCGGTGGTCGCCGCCACCGTCCGCCGGTCCTCCGCCGCGACCGCTCCGGCCAGCAGGGGCACGACCAGACTGGCCAACGCCCCGCCCGCGACGATCTCGAAGACGATGTTCGGCACCGTGTTGGCGATGACGTACATGCCGCCGAGGTCGCTCTGCTCGACCACCCAGGTGAACACGGCGGTACGACCGAAGCCGGCGAGTCGGCTGGCCACGGTGAGGACGGCGATGAGCGCGGCTGCCCCGGCCAGCCGGCCGGCGCCGGCGAGGGGTGCCGGTCTGCTCACGTCAGTCGGCGCGTCGGCCCAGTGCGTCGAGCTCGCGCAGCCCCGGCGTCCGCTGGATCACCGCAGTGAAGCTGACCTTCTCGCTGGCCGCGGTGAGCCCGGCCAGGACGGCGAGCACACCGGCCCGCCCGAGTGGGCCGCTGCGGGCGGCCAGCGCGACGCCGAGCAGCGCCCCGAGCGCGTTCGCGCCACTGTCGCCGAGCATCACGTCCTCGGCCAGGTCGTCGCGGAGCAGCCCGGCGGCGGCGCCGGCCGCACCGGCGGCGATCCCGCCCTGCGGCCCGCCGGTGAGCGGCGCGGCGAGCAGCAGCCCGGACTTGATCGCCCGGCCCGGGCGCAGGTCGAGCAGGTTGAGCAGGTTGGCCGTGCCGGCGATCACGCCGGCACCGAGAAGCACGTCGACACCCCGACCGAACGCACCCTGGCGCTGCCGGCGCGGGTGCGCGGACACCCGGGGGTCGGCGGCGAGCAGCGCGGCGGCACCCAGCCCGGCGGCACCCACCCCGACGACCTTGACCAGACCGGCGGTGACCCGCCCTTCGCGCAGCGCGGCGAGGTGCCCGGCGAAACCCTTTGCCGCCTTCTGCTCCGGCCGCGCGCCGACCACGTCGTCGTAGAGGCCGACGCCGCCCGCGCCGAGACCGGCGACCAGGGCGGCCCCACCTGCGGCACCGCCGGTGGCACCGAACGCGCCGGCGGCGGCCGCGCCGGCGGCGAGCGCCGGCCCGGCGGCCAGGCTCACCGTGCGGCCACGGAAGTTGGTGCGCTCCAATGCGGGCCCGGCCGGCGAGGTACGGGCCTCCCGCAGCGCGTACCGGGCCGCCGCGGCACCCGCACCGGCGATCAACAGCCGACCCAGCGCGCTCATGCGGCCACCTCGCTGTGGTGCCTCAGGCTCGCACGCTCACGCGCCGCCTCGGCGATTACGGACACGGGGGTACGTCGTTCGCTCACTGGGGCAGTTTAGGCAACAGGCCGGACGCGGCGTTGTCGCCGACGCCGTACTGCCCGGCCTTCTTCTCGGTGAGCTGCTGCACCAGGGCAAGGGTGGTGACCACCTGACCCTGCACGGTGTTGGCGTTGTCGACCGTGGAGATGGTCTGGGCGAGCACCGGGTCGCCGCGCACCACGCCGACCAGGTTGCCGCCGACCGACCCGTTGCCGGCCACCACGATCGAACCGGTGCGGTCGAACTGCTCGGCGACGTTGACGACCGACTCGTCCCGCTTGTCGGAGTCCTTGTCGACGTACGGCTGGCCGCTGACCACCACGACCGCTTCCGCCGAGGCGGTCACCTTGTTGCTGTCGGTGGTCAGGTAACCGGCGTTGTTGTAGGCGGCGAGCACGGCCCGCCGGTCGGCGTCGCTGACCGGTGTGACGCCCTGGGGCCGGTCCAGCAGGACGCTGGCGAGCAACGCGCTCGAGGTCTCCACCCCGTGCCCGTTGCCGGGCAGGCCGGTGGTCTGCGCGGTCGGGCGGGCGGCGGTGACGGCCAACTCCAGCAGGTTGGAGTTGTTGTCCGGGTTGATGAACTTGTCCTGCAGGTCGACCTGGCCGGTGATGGTGGCCCCGGCGAGCTGGAGCTTCTTGAGCACGGCCTCGGTGTGGTCACGCCCGTTGGGCAGGCTGAGCACCACGACCCGACGCCCGGTGAGGGTGCCGGGCAGGAGGAGCTGAGCGGTCTCCTCGGCGAAGTCCTCTTCGAGCGCGAGTTGCTTCTCCATGTTGCTGACCGTCTGACGCCAGTGCTGGTTGTCCTTGCGCAGCCCGGTGACCTGACCCTCGAGGGAGTCGGCGACCGGGCCGTTGAGGGCGGCTGTGCCGACCACCAGACCGATCGCCAGAGCCAGGAAGACCGCGGTGAGGGACACCACGTGGTAGCGGAAGTTGATCACGCTTGCAGCCTCTTGATCGGTCGGGAACTAGAAGAGCCGGTACAGCTGGAACACGAAATTGTCCCACCACTCGGCGACCACGCCCAGGTACGCCTTACCGACTGTCGACACGGCCACCGCGGACGCCATCGCCGCGATGGCCGACAGCACCAGCAGCAGCAGCGACGACCCGGAGATGCTCTGCCGGTAGAGCCGGCTCACGCCCTTGGCGTCGACGAGCTTGCCGCCGACCTTCAACCGGGTCAGGAACGTCGAGGCCATGCCGCCGCGGCCCTTGTCGAGGAACTCGACAAGGGTGGCGTGGGTGCCGACCGCGACCAGCAGCGAGGCGCCCTTCTCGTCGGCGAGCAGCATCGCCAGGTCCTCGCTCGTCGCCGCCGCCGGGAAGGTGATCGCCGGCACACCGAGACCGTTGACCCGCGGCAGACCGGGCGCCCGCCCGTCCGGGTACGCGTGCACGATCACCTCGGCGCCGCAGCGAAGCACGTCGTCGGTGACCGAATCCATGTCCCCGATGATCATATCGGGGGTGTAGCCGGCCTCGACCAGGGCGTCCGCGCCCCCGTCCACGCCGATGAGCACCGGCTTGAACTCCCGGATGTACGGGCGCAGCACGTCCAGGTCGGCCTTGTAGTCGTAGCCGCGCACCACGATCAGGCAGTGCCGACCCTGCATCTGGGTCTCGATGTCCGGCACACCGACACCGTCGAGCAGCAGGTCGCGCTCCTGGCGCAGGTAGTCCATCGTGTTGGCGGCGAACGCCTCCAACTGCACCGACAGACCCTCCCGAGCGTCGGCCATCGCCTTGGCCACCGACTCGGCGTCCTGGAGGCTGCCGTGCGCCACCGGCTCGTCACCGGCGAAGACCGTGTTGCCCTCGATGCGCACCTGGTCGCCCTCGCGGATCCGCTCGAAGACGCCCTCCCCCAGGTCGTCGAGGAGCGGAATGCCGGCGGCGATCAACACCTCCGGCCCGAGGTTGGGGTAACGGCCGGAGACCGACGGCTTGGCATTGAGCACCGCCGCGACCCCGACGGCGACGAGCGAGTCGGCCGCCACCCGGTCCAGGTCGACGTGGTCGATGACCGCGATGTCACCGGGGCGCAGCCGACCGACCAGGCGTTTCGTCCGCCGGTCTAGGCGCGCGGTGCCGAGGACTCTGCCCGGTTCGGAGTTCCGGTTCCGGCGCAACGTGGGTAGACGCATCGTGACCATCCTGGCATGTGAGGCAGGCTTTTCTGTCGCGACATGCCTGAGCAGGGCCGCCTACCCAGGGAAGCACACACCGGCACAAGCCGGTGTGCTTGCGCTCACAATACGCGGCGTCAGGGTCGCCTTTCCTTGGCGGCCACGGCCAGAAGCTCCTCGGCGTGAGCGATACCCAGATCCGAATCGGGCAAACCTGCAAGCATGCGCGCCAACTCCCGGGCCCGCTCGGTGTCCTCCACCACCCGGACCCCGCTCGTCGTCACCGCGCCGCCGGTGTCCTTCGCCACCACCAGGTGCCGGTCGGCGAACGCGGCCACCTGCGGCAGGTGCGTGACGACCAACACCTGGTGACTGCGGGCCAACCGAGCCAACCGACGGCCGATCTCCACCGCCGCCTGGCCGCCGACCCCCGCGTCGACCTCGTCGAAGACCAACGTGGGCGGACCACCCGAACCGGCGAACACGACCTCGATGGCGAGCATCACCCGGGACAGCTCACCGCCGGAGGCGCCGCGCTGCAACGGCAGCGACGGCGCACCCGGGTGGGCCAGCAACCGCAACTCCACCTCGTCACCACCGTCCGGGGCGACACCCACCTCGACGCCGTTGACCTCGAGCGTCGGCTCGGCCCGCCCGGCCGGCCGGGGCAGCACCGCCACCTCGATCCGCGCGTGCGGCATGGCCAGACCGGCCAGCTCGACGGTGACCTGGTCGGCGAAGCGGACGGCCGCCTCCTGCCGGGAGGTGGACACCCGCCCGGCAAGGTCGGCCACCTCGACGGCGAGCCGCTGACCCTCCCGGTCCAACTCGTCGAGCACGTCGTCGGACATGTCCAGATCGGACAGTCGGGTGCGGGCCCGGTCGGCCCACGCGATCACCCCGTCCACGTCGTCGGCGTACTTACGGGTCAACGCCCGCAGCGCGGCCCGCCGCTCGTAGACGTGCTGCAACCGGGCCGGGTCCGCATCCAACGTCGCCAGGTACGCCGACAGCTCCGCGGACACGTCGGTGACCAGGGTGGCCGCCTCCTCCAGGCGGGCCGCCAGCTCACCGAGCGCCGGATCGGTGCCGGACTGCGCCTCCAGGGTGCGCCGGGCGGTGCCGAGCAGCGCCGCAGCGTCCGGGGTCTCGTCGGCGACCTCCGCGCCGCCGGCCACACACTGCTGGGCGATCTGCGCGGCCGTGCGCAGGCCCTCGGCGTGCTCCAGCCGCTGCGCCTCGGTCTTCAGCTCGTCGTCCTCACCGAGCTGCGGATCGACCCGGGTGATCTCGTCGAGGCCCAACCGCAGCAGGTCGGCCTCCTGGTTGCGTTCGCGGGCGTTGCGCCGCCGGTCGGCCAGGTCGTCGACCACCCGACGCCACCGGGTGTACGCCTCCCGCAACGCGTCGAGCAGCTTCTCGTGCGCGGGGCCGGCGAACCGGTCCAGTGCGGCCCGCTGCTCGGCCGGGCGCAGCAGCCGCAACTGGTCGGACTGACCGTGCACGGCGACCGCCTGCTCGCCGACCTCACCGAGCATCGACACCGGCATGCTCCGGCCACCGACGTGGGCACGCGAGCGCCCCTCCACCGTCACCGTGCGGCTCAGCAGCACCGAACCGTCCTCGTCGGGCTCGCCCCCGGCCTCGGCGATCCGCGCGTGCACGGCGTCGGCGACCCGCCCGTGCAGCCGCAACCGCCCCTCCACCACCGCCCGGCCGGGTTGGGCACGGACCCGCCCGGCGTCGGCCCGACCGCCGAAGAGCAGACCGAGGCCGGTGACCACCATCGTCTTGCCGGCACCGGTCTCTCCGGTGATCACGTTCATGCCGCCGGTCAACGGCAGCGTGGTGTCCTCGATGACGCCCAGTCCGGTGATGCGCAGCTCGTCCAGCACAGCCACCGACAGTAGACGCGAGGCACGACAATTGACCAGCCGACGGGCCCGGGTTCGGCCCGTACCCGGCCGACGTACAGTTCTGCCCCGTGTTGGACGTGATCGGCCTGACCCCGGCTGAGGAGGAGCTCTACCGCTGCCTGCTCCAGCTCACCACGGCCCGCATCGACGAGTTGGTCCATCGCCTGCACCGGCCCCGCGAGCAGGTCGTCGCGCAGGTCGCAGCGCTGCGCGGCAAGGGCCTCGTGCAGCCCACCGACAACGACCCGGACGCCCCGCTGCGCCCGACCGCCCCGGACGTCGCCCTCGGCGCGACCCTGCTGCGCCGCCAGGAGGACCTGGAAACGGCCCGCCGACTGGTCACCCAACTGGCCGAGGAGTACCGCTCCGGGCTGCGCCGACACCACGTCGACCACCTCGTCGAGGTGATCACCGGCGCCCGGGTCCTGCGCGACCGCCTGCGCGACCTGCAGGACTCGGCCCGCACCGAGGTGCTCTGGTTCTGCCGGGCCAACCCCCTCGCCATGGCCGGCCCGGAGAACGTCGAGGAGTTCGACGCGCTGGCCCGTGGGGTCAGCTACCGGGCCATCTACGAGCGTGACCTGCTGCTCGAGCAGGGCGCGTTGGCCGACCTGGCCAAGGGCGTCGCCGCCGGCGAGCAGGCCCGCGTCCTGGACCGGCTACCGGTCCGACTGGCCATCGTGGACGCCAGCACGGCCATCTGCCCGCTGGTGCCGGACCTCGCCGGCGGCGCACCGAGCGCCGCCGTGATCGGCCGCAGCCAACTGCTCGACGCCCTGCTCGCCCTCTTCGAGAGCCACTGGCGGGTGGCCACCCCGCTCCGGCTCGACGACCCCCACACCGTCACGACGCCGGAGGCCCGACGCCCGGAACCCGAGGACCGCCCCGGCGACCGCTACCAGCCCGACGCCGACGAGGCCCGGCTGCTGTCGCTGTTCGTGGCGGGCGTACCGGACAAGTCCATCGCCTCCCAACTCGGGGTGAGCCGGCGGACCGTGCAACGGCGCATCGCCGACCTGATGGCGGCCGCCGGCGTGGACACCCGGCCCGGGTTGGCGTTCCAGGTGGCCCGACGCGGCTGGCTCTGACACCGCAGGGGTCCACCGTCGGCCGACGGTGGACCCCTGCACCGGACGGGCGGGGCGCCCAGTCGCCCCGCCCGGTCCGGTCAGCGCAGCCCGTACGCCTGGAGCACCGTCTGGTCGACGCTGTTCCCGGCCCGGTCGGTGGCGTGCACCCGCAGCGACACCGTTCCGCGCCCCGCCGGCACGGTGGCGGTGTACCGGGTACCCGACCCCACGGTCCGCGCGTCACGCCAGGTGACGCCCCCGTCGAAGGAGACCTGCACCCGGACGCTGGCGCCGGTCGGGGCAGCCACCCCGGCCGGCTGACGCAGGGTCAACCCCACCCGGTGCGACCGATCGCCGCGGACCGTGCCGTGCAGGTCCGCCGGCACCCGGTAGTCCACCTGAAGCAGCGACAACGGCCTGGCCTTGTCACCCGCCGGCCGCGCCGAGGTGAACTCCCACGCCGTGTCGGTCCGGGTGCCGTAACGCCACTCGGCCGACGACCGCCCGGTCGACACGTCCAACCGGTAACGGGCTGCCCCCGCGGTCGTGGGCACCGGCGCCCAACCGTCGGAGAGATCCGCGATCTGCCGCCCGTCGCGGCTGACCCGCACCCGCACGTCGTCCGACTCCTCGCTGATGCCGGCCACGCTGACGTGTCCACCAGCGTCGACGAACTCGGGCACGCGCAGGTCCAGGCTGTCACCGCTGCGGGTGGGCACCGGCGCACCGCTGACCGGGACGGCCGGACGGACCACCGGCGCGTGCCAGTTCTCGGTCACCCGGTCGGCGGCGGCGAACCGCCGCGGCTCCTCGGCCAGACCACCTGTCAACTGCCCCCACTGCATGAACATCGACTTGTGCAGCACCCGGTGCTGCCACCAACTGTCCCCGGCACTGACCAGCTCCTGCCGGGTGGTGCCGTTACGGACCAGACGCTGGTCGTCGTTCCAGGCGTACGTCTGCCACGGACGCCAACCGAAGCGCTCCTCGGTGGCCCACCCCGCGCCCATGTCGCCGTAGCTCGCGGTGACCTCCGCGGTGTTCTTCGCGGTCACCGTGTGCACGACCCGCTCCGGCACCCGACCCTTCGACACCTGCCACACGTCGTACAGGTAGGGGCTGTCCACGGTCAACGTCAGGTCCAGCGTCGCCCGGCCGTTGCGCGCCGCCGTGATGAGCCGCTGCCCGTCGTCGTACGCCACCACCATCGCCGGGATCGGCAGCCGCTCCCCGTCGGGCCGCCAGACCGTCCACGCGCTCCGGTCCTGCGGGCGGACGATCAGCACCGCGGCGGCGCCGGCTGCCGCCGCGGCGGCGACCTGCTCCTCCTCGGCGCGGTTCGGGTCGGTGGCGAGGAGCGCGGCGGCGCCCCGCACCCGGGCCAGCTCGGCAGGAGTTCCGGCGCCGGCCCAGACCAGTGGCAGCTTGCGCCGCCCGGTCGGCGCGGGTGAGCTTCCCAGCAGGTTGATGTCCGACGGACCGGACACCCCACTGATCGTCGCGTCCACCATGGGCGCGACGAGCTGCCAGCGCGAGGCGAACTCGAACTCACCCGCACGCACCTGCCGGGTCGGCGTGACGTTCACCTGCTGGACGGTGCTGTAGGCCATCACCCCGTGGTCGATCTGCCGACCGTTGCCCAACACCCGGTGCACGTACCAGCTGAGCGTGGCCCGCTGCTCGCTGGGCTTCGGCGTCTCGATCCGTACCGGCGTGCCCCGGCGGGCGTCGAGCACCACGGTGAGGTCCCGGTCGACGACCAGCTCCGGCTCGACCGTCTGCGTCATCTGCTCGTCCAGCGGTGCGCCGTGCTCGACCAGGGCGGTCAGCAGGTACGTGCCCTCCTCGACCTGGAGGGTGCCCTCGCCGGGCCACCAGCCCCAGTAGTCCGACTCGGGCTGCTCACCGAAGAGGGTCAACGCCGGCGAGAGCGCCGGCTGACCCTGCCGGTCCAACACCTTCACGGTGACCTGGTGCAGCGGGCCGCTGACGGTGAGCCCGACCGGCGTGCGCACCGCCACCCCGTCCGTCCCGGTCGCCACCAACCAACCACCGTGCGGCCCCCGGGCCAGCTTGGCCGGGTCGGCCCGCAGGGGCACCGCCACACTGCCACCCGCCGGCACGGTCACCGTGCCGGAGCCGACCGTCACACCGTCGGCCTCGGCCGCGCCGCTGTCCAGGTTGCGCAGGTCCAGGGCCAGCCGCAGGGTCTGCGCGGCGGTCGTGCCGTTGGTGTACGTCACGGTCCGCTCGACCGACGCGCCGTCGGTGGAGATCCGGCCGAAGTCGGCGGTGGCCGAGGCGTACACCCGCTGGCCGAGCGCCCGCGCCACGTCGACCCGACCGGCGCCCTGCTCGAAGACGGTGAGCGCCGGGTTCGCCTTCGTGGTGCTCACCAGCGCGTCCTTGAGCTTCCCGGCGGTCCAGTCGGGGTGCTCCTGAGCGAGGATCGCGGCCGCCCCGGACACGTGCGGCGTGGCCATCGAGGTGCCGGACGCCGTCGTGTAGGCGTCGCCCACCGGCGTACCCATGGTGGTGCCGGCGGCCCGCGCGGCGACGATGCCGACGCCGGGCGCGGTGATCTCGGGCTTGAGCCCGTTGTCGCCGAGCCGCGGACCACGGCTGGAGAACTCGGCCAGGTCGTCGTCGCGGTCCACCGCGCCGACGGTGAGCGCCGCCGCGGCCGCGCCGGGCGTACCGACGGTGCGTGCCGCGCCCGCGTTGCCGGCGGCGACCACGAACAGCGCCCCGGTCTCGGCGGACAGGTCGTTGACCGCCTGGCTCATCGGATCGGTGCCGTCGGTCGGGTCACCGCCGAGGCTCATGCTGACCACCTTCGCGCCGGAGTGGGCGGCCCACTCCATGCCCGCGATGATGGACGAGTCGTAGCCGGAGCCGCCGTCGTCGAGGACCTTGCCCACCAGCAGCCGCGCGCCGGGCGCGACGCCCTTGCGGAGCCCGTCGGACGCCGCCCCGCTGCCGGCGATGGTGGCCGCCACGTGGGTGCCGTGTCCGTGCCCGTCCCGGGCGCTGCCGCTGCCGGAGAAGTCCCGCGCCTCAGCGATCCGACCGGCCAGGTCGGGGTGGGTGGCGTCGACGCCGGTGTCGAGGACCGCCACCGTCACACCACTGCCGTCCCGGCCGGCGGCCCAGGCTGTCGGGGCGCCGATCTGCGGCACACTGTGCTCGAGCGTCGGGCGGACCTTCCCGTCCAACCAGACCCGGGCGATGCCGCCACCCAGCCGGGGCGCGGCGGCCGTGGTCCGGCTGGTCGGTGTACCGGCGAGCGTGCTCCACAGGCCGCCCAGGTCACCCTTGCCGACCCGCAGCGCCGCACCGTTGATGCTCTCCAGGGGACGGGCGTCGGTGGCCCCGGCGAGGGGTCGCACCCGGCCGGCGGTCGGCTCCTGGTACCGCACGATCAGCGGCAGGTTGCCCCGCGCGGTGTCGCCGTAACCGTCGGCCGCCAACCCCTGCACGTCGAACAGGTCGGCGTCGAGAACCCCGCTGGACACGTACGGCAGGGCATCGCTGGGAAGCACCCGCAGCGAGCCGTCGACCTGCGTGGTCTGGAAGACGATCCGCTCGCGCCCGGGTCCCGGGCGGACGGTGGCGGCGACCCGACCCGGCGCGGCCTGGACCAGGTCGACCTGGTCGCCGGTGATCAGGGTGATGCGGACAGGTGCGGCGTACGGGGCGGGCGTGCCCGACGTCGCGCCGGTGGGCCGGGCGGGCGGAACGGCGGACGCCGGTGCGGCGACGCCGACCACCAACGCGCCGACCGCGCCGACGGCGAGCCAGCGGGGGGACCAGTGCATGCGATGCGCTCCTCTACTCCTTCGGGCCCACCATCCGTAGATGAGAGCCGATCGGAGTCTGCGACGGAGCACATCGCCTGGTCACTAGTCGCCCGCCGCCGCAGCGGCGACATGTCGTCAGGTGGACAACTCACGTCCACCCACGGTGTGCGCCACGATCACCGGCGGCTGCCGCGCCACCCGTGCACCGGAAGGCCGAACTTGGCCACCAGCCGATCGGTGAACGGGCGGGGGCGCAACCGCACGATGCGCACCGGCAGCGCGCCCCGACGGACGGTCACCCGCGCCCCCGGTGGCAGGTCGTAGACCCGCCGGCCGTCGCAGGAGAGCACCGCGAGGGTGGTGAACGGGTCGACGGTGATCACGAACGTGGACGTCGGGGCGGTGACCAACGGGCGGCTGAACAACGCGTGCGCGCTGATCGGCACCAACAGCAGCGCCTCCACCTCCGGCCAGACCACCGGGCCGCCGCCGGAGAACGCGTACGCGGTGGAGCCGGTCGGCGTCGCGCAGACCACACCGTCGCAGCCGTAACGGGACAACGGCCGGCCGTCCACGTCGACGAGCAGCTCGAGCATCTGGGCCCGCTCGCCCTTCTCGATGCTGATCTCGTTGAGCGCCCAGGACTCGATGGTCGGCCCGCCGTCGAACTCGGCCGTCACGTCCAGGGTGAGCCGCTCGTCGACCGTGTAGTTGCGCCCGACGACGTCCCGCACCGCGGTGTCCAGGTCGTCGATCTCCGCCTCGGCCAGGAAGCCCACCTTGCCGAGGTTGATGCCGAGCAGCGGCGCCTTCGCCGGCCGGGCCAGCTCGGCGGCGCGCAGGAAGGTCCCGTCCCCGCCGAGCGCGAAGACGATCTCGGCGCCCTCGGCGGCCTGCGGACCGGCGACCGGCACCACCCCGGGCAGGTCGAGGTCCTCGGCCTCGTCGGCGACCACCCGTACCTCGAAACCCGCGTCGATCAGATCGGCCGCGACCGACCGGGCGTGCTCCGTGCTGCGCCGACGGCCGGTGTGGGTCACCAGCAGCGCGGTCCGGCTCATCGGGTCGCCCGCCCGTCCCGGACCGGGCGGCGTCGCACCACCGTCGCCCGACTCCCACCGCGTGTCGTCGCGGCGCCCTCGCTGCGCGCGTTCAACCTGCGACCTCCTCCGCCGCCGCCGTCACGTCCGGCACGTCGCCGGCCGCTGTCGGGCCGTCCGGCCCGGCCGCCACCACGGCCCGCACCCGCTGCGGGTCGGCCGGCGGTGCGCCCCGGCGCAACCATACGAAGAACTCCACATTGCCGCTGGGCCCGGGCAGCGGGCTGGCCGCCACGTCCGCCAACCCGAGGCCGAGCGTGGCCGCCGCGGCAGCCACGTCAAGCACCGCCTCGGCGCGCAACTCCGGGTCGCGGACCACACCGCCGGCGCCGACCCGCTCCTTGCCGACCTCGAACTGCGGCTTCACCATCAGCGCCAGGTCGCCGTCGTCGCGGGTGCAGCCGGCCAACGCCGGCAGCACCAGCCGCAGCGAGATGAACGACAGGTCGGCCACCGTCAGATCGACCGGCCCGCCGATCGCGTCCGGTTCGAGGGTACGGACATTCGTCCGCTCCAGAACACGAACCCGCTCGTTGGTCCGCAGCGGCCAGGCGAGCTGCCCGTAACCGACGTCCACGGCCACCACCTCGGCCGCGTCGGCGCGCAGCAGCACGTCGGTGAACCCACCCGTCGACGCTCCCGCGTCCAGGCACCGCCGCCCGGCCACGTGCAACCCACCGGGGGCGAACGCGGCAAGCGCCCCGGCGAGCTTGTGCCCGCCACGGGAGACGTACTCCTCGCCCGGGTCCGCGCCGGTGACCAGGAGCGGGTCGGCGGGGTCGACCATCGCGGCCGCCTTACGGGCGACCACGCCCCGCAGTTGGACCCGGCCGGCCTCCACCAACGCGGCGGCCTGCTCACGGGAGCGGGCCAGACCGCGGCGGACGAGTTCGGCGTCCAGCCGGTTACGACGTGCCATGGGTGGTTCTCCGGTCTGCTCAGGCCTGGTCGTCCCCGCTCAGGTCTGGTCGATGGTGGCGAGGGTTTCCCGCAGGGTCTCGTAGGCCGCTTCGTACTGGGCGATCTGGTCGGCGGGAGCGAGCGTCGCGGCATTGGCGATGGCTCGCACCGCGGCGTCCACCGCCGGGTGCCGCGGCTCGTCCTCCCCCAGATCCGGCGGTGGACCGGGGCGGGCGACCGGCGGCGGCCCGGGCCGGGCTGGGAACGAGCCGCCGGCGGGCGGCCCGGGCCGGCCCGGGAACGACCCACCGGGCGGCGGACCGGGCCGGGTCATCCGGCGTCGTCCGGGCGCTGCTTGCGGACCGCCTTCTTCGCGGGCATCACCGCCGGCGTCGGAATGTCCTCGTCAGCGGTGCGGCTTACCGTCGCCGGCGGCTTGCGGGCGATTGCCTTCTTGGCGATTGCCTTCTTGGCGACCGCCTTCTTCGCCACGGCCTTCTTCGCCACCGGCGCGGAGACCGGGGCACCGGCGGGGGCGTCGGACGGCACGAGACCGGAGCCGGGTCGCGCGGTGACCGTCGGGTCGGGCTGCGGCGTCGGGCCGGTGGCCGACTCGGTGGACCGCGCCTCCCGTAGCTGCCGTTCCAGGTCGTGCACCCGCCGGGTCAGCTCGGCCACCTCGTCGGCGGTGGCAAGACCGACCGCACCGAGCGCCCGGTCGACCTCGAAACGGACCAGCTTGGTCAGCGCCTCCCGGTTGGCGGCGCCGGTACTGACCAGCTCCTCGCCGAGGGCCTGGAGCTGGGCGGCGGTCGCACCGCCGGAGCCGACGAGGCGACGTGCCACGTCCTGGGCCTTCTTCCGGGGCGCCTCCGCGAGGCCCATGGCCAGCTCGAGGTAGGCGCGCCACGCGTCCTGCATGCCTGAGTCCTTCCACGGGGCGAGGTGTGCAGGTGTCACGCTACCGGGCACCCCGGACCGACCCGTGCGGTACGGTGCCGAGGGACGGCGTGGCGATCAGCGAGGGGGAGATGTGGCCAGCGTGGACGAGTGCCGGCAGGCGTTGCAGGAGCTGGCCGCCCGGTTGGATCGCAACGCCGAGACCGTGCGCGAACGGATCGACCTGGACCGGACACTCGCCTGCCGGATCACCGACCTGGACACCGCGTTCCACGGCCGGATCACCGGCGGCCGACTGGTCGAGCTGACCGACGGCGACGACCCCAAAGCCAAGATCGCGCTGAGCACGTCGAGCGACGACCTGCTGGCCCTGGTGCGTGGCGACCTCGACGTCACCAGCGCGGTGACCTCCCGCCGAGTGTCGATCAAAGCCAACCCGTTCGACCTGCTCAAGTTGCGCAAGCTGCTCTGACGACCGCCCCGGCTCACGCCGCCGCGGTCAGCCCGAAACTCTCCACCACGTGGGCCGCGTCCGGGCCCACCGGCCGGATCCTCGGCAGCGCCGGCACCGCCGCCGACCAGGCCACCGCGCAGAGCGCGGCCACCGCGTCCAACGGCCGACCGGCCCCCGCCAGCTCGAGCGTGCCGTCCCGGTCGGTCACCGACCAACCGCCGGCGTCCGCCGGGCCGGGGACCCGCACGGCGGCAGCCGGGTCGAAGAGCCCCGCCAGGTCGTTCGCCACGTACGTGGGACGGCGTCGCGGCTCGGCGGCCAGCAGATCCGGTACGCCGTGCACGCCGGTGAGCACGAGCAGGCTGTCCAGCCCGGCCCGGCGGGCACCCTCGATGTCGGTGTCCAGCCGGTCACCCACCACCAGGCTCCGCCCACCGCCACTGCGCCGGGCGGCGGTCTCGAACAGGGCCGGCTCCGGCTTGCCGACCACCACGTCCGGGTCCCGCTCCAACGCCGTCCGCAGCACGGCGACGAGCGACCCGTTGCCGGGCAGTGGCCCCCGCCCACTGGGCAGGGTCCGATCGGTGTTGGTGGCGATCCAGATCGCACCCGCCCGCACCGCGATCGACGCTTCGGCCAACTCGGCCCAGCCGACCTGCGGGCCGTACCCCTGCACCACCGCCGCCGGCTTCTCGTCGGCCCCGGTGACCGGATGCAGACCGACCGCGCGCAGCTCCGCACGCAGCGCCTCCGCGCCGACCACGAGCACCGACGCGCCGGCGGGCAGCCGGTCGCGCAGCAACTCGGCCGAGGCTGCGGCGGAGGTGAGGACCTCCTCCGGCCGGGCCTGCACACCCATCCCGGTCAACAGGTCCGCGACCTCGCTGGACCGGCGGGACGCGTTGTTGGTGGCGTAGGCCACCGCCCGTCCCTCGGAATGCAGCCGGGCCACCGCCTCGACGGCGCCGGGGATCGGCCGGTCGATCAGGTAGATCACGCCGTCCAGGTCGAAGACGACGAGGGTGTACCCGTCGACCAGCCGCTCCCCCACGCCCACGCTCACCGCTGCGTCGTCCCCGACTCGTCGTCCCGGGCGGCCACGGTCCCATCGGCGTCCGCCGTGGTCCCGTCGGCCGGGTCGCCGACGGCCGTGTTGCCGTCCGCCACGCTGCCGTCTGCCACGCTGCCGGACGTCACGCCGCTGTCGCCAGCGGTGTCCGCGTCGGCGTTGCCGCTTCCGGTCGGGTGACGGTCCTCGTCCTCGTCGTCGAAGCCTTCGTCGTCGGCGGGACGGCCGACAGCGGCGTCCTCCTCGTCGTCGTCGAAGTCCTCGTCGTCTTCGTCGTCGTCGTCTTCGTCTTCGTCGTCGTCGTCTTCGTCTTCGTCGTCGTCTTCGTCGTCGTCGTCGAAGTCGTCTTCGTCGTCGCCGGCCAGGTCGGCGTCCGGGCGGGCCGGCACCGCGCCAGGAGCGCCCGGTCCGGCGGCGATCTCCTCGGTGGCCTCGTCCTCGTCGTCACCCTCGATGACCACGCCGTCGAGTTCGAGCAGCCGCTCGGCGGCGTCGGTCTCGCCCTCGGTGTCCACGTCGGCAGCCCGGGAGAACCACTCGCGGGCCTCCTCGCGCCGCCCCACCGCGAGCAGCGCGTCGGCGTACGCGTACCGCAGCCGGGCCGTCCACGGCACGGTCGCCTCGCTGGTGAGGTCCGGGACCTGGAGCATCGCAACTGCGGCGTCCTTCTGCCCGAGGTCACCCCGCGCTCCAGCGGCCACGATCAGCAGCTCGATGGCCACGGCCTGGTCCAGCTTCTCCCGGTCCGCGCCACGGAACAGGTCGATGGCGCGCTCCGGCCGGCCGAGAGCCCGCTCGCAGTCCGCGAGCACGGCCAGGTGGCTCTGCAACCCGGTCATCCGGTGGTACGTGCGCAGCTCGGCGATCGCCGACTGCCACTCCCCGGCGTGGTACGCGGCCAGGCCGACAGCCTCCCGTACGGCAGAGATGCGCGACGCGAGCCGCCGGGCGGCCAGCGCGTGCGCCAACGCCTCGGCCGGGTCCTCGTCGATCAGCTGCCCGGTGGCGACCAGGTGCCGGGCCACCGTCTCGGCGACCGGCTTGTTCAGCGAGAGCAGCTCGGCACGGACGTCCTTGTCGAGGTCGGTCGCGACGATGTCGTCCGGCAGCGCCGGGGCCGAACCACGCCCGCCCTCGAACGACTCGGAGCCACCCGCGCGGTCGTCGCGGCGGAACTCCCCCTCGCGACGAGGCCGCTCGTCGGCCCGGGAACCGCCGGTGCGCTCGCCGCCCCGGAAACCACCCTCACGGGGAGCGCTGGAACGCGAACCGTCACGGTCGCCACCCCGGAAGCCGCCTTCACGACGGTCACCGCCGCGGAAGCCGCCCTCACGCGGCGGGCCGGAGCGGGTGCGGTCGCCGCCCTGGAAGCCGCCCTCACGACGGTCGCCACCACGGAAACCACCCTCGCGGTCACCACCGCGGGAGCCACCCTCGCGGTCGCCACCGCGGAAGCCGCCTTCACGACGGTCCCCGCCACGGAAGCCACCCTCACGCGGCGGGCCGGACCGGGTGCGGTCCCCGCCCTGGAAGCCGCCCTCACGACGGTCGCCACCACGGAAACCACCCTCACGGTCGCCACCCCGGAAACCACCCTCGCGGTCGCCACCCCGGAAACCACCCTCACGCGGCGGGCCGGAACGAGTGCGGTCCCCGCCCTGGTAACCGCCCTCACGACGGTCACCGCCCCGGAAGCCACCGTCGCGGTCACCACCACGGGAGCCGCCATCGCGCGGAGCGCTCGAGCGCGAGCCGTCGCGGTCGCCGCCACGGAAGCCGCCCTCGCGACGGTCTCCACCACGGAAGCCACCCTCGCGGTCGCCGCCCCGGAAGCCACCCTCACGCGGCGGGCCGGAACGGGTGCGGTCGCCGCCCTGGTAACCGCCCTCACGACGGTCCCCACCACGGAAACCACCCTCGCGGTCACCACCACGGAAGCCACCCTCGCGACGGTCAGCACCACGGAAACCACCGTCGCGGTCACCGCCACGGAAACCGCCGTCGCGGGGCGCACCGGAACGGGAGCCGTCCCGGTCACCGCCACGGAAGCCGCCGCCCTCACGGGGAGCGCCGCCCGAGCGCGACCCATCACGGTCGCCGCCACGGAAGCCACCGTCGCGGTCGCCACCCCGGAAACCGCCTTCACGACGGTCGCCACCGCGGAAACCACCCTCGCGGTCACCACCACGGAAACCGCCCTCACGACGGTCGCCGCCCCGGAAGCCGCCATCGCGGTCACCACCACGGGAGCCGCCATCGCGCGGAGCGCTCGAGCGCGAGCCGTCACGGTCGCCGCCACGGAAGCCGCCCTCGCGACGGTCTCCACCACGGAAGCCACCCTCGCGGTCGCCGCCCCGGAAGCCACCCTCACGCGGCGGGCCGGAACGGGTGCGGTCCCCGCCCTGGTAACCGCCCTCACGACGGTCCCCACCACGGAAACCACCCTCGCGGTCCCCACCACGGAAGCCGCCCTCGCGACGGTCACCACCACGGAAGCCACCCTCGCGGTCACCACCACGGAAGCCGCCCTCGCGGGGAGCGCCGGACCGGAAGCCACCTTCGCGCGGGGCGCTTGAGCGCGACCCGTCACGGTCGCCGCCGCGGAAGCCACCCTCGCGGCGGTCGCCGCCGCGGTAGCCGCCCTCACGGGGGGCGCTGGAGCGCGAGCTGTCCCGGTCACCACCACGGGAGCCAGAATCACGGCCGCCGGCGTAACCCCCCCGGGCGCCGCCGCTGTCGCGGTCTCCCCGGTACGGGGGCCGGTCTCGGTCATCGCGCCGCGCGCCGCGGTCGCGTCCGCCCGCACCGTCAGTACGGTCCTCGTAACGACGGGGACGATCTCCGCCCTGCGGTCCTGAACTCACAGGTACATCCTTCCTGATTGCGCCACCAATGGCGCTACGCAGTCGAGGGCCGACCCGGATGGGGCGCCCCTCGACTGGAAGATTGTCCGGCGGCGTCCTACTCTCCCACACCCTCACGAGTGCAGTACCATCGGCGCTGGAGGGCTTAGCTTCCGGGTTCGGAATGTAACCGG